>CALECT010000031.1 GCA_937949725.1 uncultured Pseudanabaenaceae cyanobacterium | reverse complement strand
AGCGGAATCAAATGCTGCTCAATAAACACCGCCTCGCGATCGAAGGTATCCACCCCCTTATCCGTCACTTCGCCATGCAACAACAGCGGCAAATCCACCTGCTGCATCGCCTCAAACACCGCATCGCACTTGCGAATATCCGTCACCCCAGAATCTGAATTCGTCGTCGCCCCCGCCGGGTAATACTTCACCGCCTTAACAAACCCAGACTCCTTCGCAGCCAGAATCTCCTCAGGAGCCGTATTATCCGTCAAATACAGCGTCATCAGCGGCTCAAACGTCAGGTCTGAGGGCAGGGCTGCGAGGATGCGATCGCGATACCCCCCCGCCTCCGCCACCGTCCGCACCGGCGGCTTCAAATTCGGCATCACAATCGCCCGCGCAAACTGCCGCGCCGTATAGGGCAGCACCGCCTTCAAAGCATCGCCATCCCGCAAATGCAAATGCCAATCATCGGGCCGAGTCAGAGTAATACTTTCCATAGCTCAATAATAGAGCAACCTGAGTTCAGCCAATGCTGGCCCCCATCCCCTAACCCCTTGCCCCCAAATGTGGGGGAAGGGGAACCGAATAAACCATCAGGATTCGGACTGTGTCTCCCCTCTCCCACACTTGGGATGAGGGGTCGGGGGAGAGGGCCGGTTCGAACAATCCCCCAGCAACTGAAGCCTTACTCTAATAAAAATGACAAGGCCAGACTCAGGGAACTTGCATGGAACGACTCATCTCACTACTCGGCCTCGGCGTCTTCATCGCCATCGCCTACGCCCTCTCCAACAATCGCCAAGCCATCCGCTGGAAACCCATCCTCTGGGGCATCGCCCTCCAACTCATCTTCGCCCTCCTCATCCTCCGCACCCCCTTCGGCCTCGCCCTCTTCAAAAGCCTCGGCAACGGCATCACCCGCTTCCTCGACTTCTCCGACGTCGGAGCCGAATTCGTCTTCGGCGAAAACTTCCGCGACGTCTTCGTCGCCTTCAAAATCCTCCCCACCATCATCTTCTTCTCCGCCATCATCAGCCTGCTCTACCACTACGGCATCCTCCAACGGCTGATTCGTTTACTCGCTCAAGTCATGGTCCGCTTCATGGGCACCTCCGGCAGCGAATCCCTCAGCGCCGCCGCCAACATCTTCGTCGGCCAAACCGAAGCTCCGCTACTGATTAAACCCTACGTCGCCACCACCACCCAGTCCGAACTCTTCGCCATCATGACCGGCGGCTTCTCCACCATCGCAGGGGGCGTTATGGCAGCCTACATCGGCTTCGGCATTCCACCCGAGCATTTGATTGCGGCCTCGGTCATGTCGGCCCCGGCGGCATTAGCGATCGCCAAGCTCATGCACCCCGAAACCGAAGACTCCCCCACCCGAGGCGAAGTCACCGTCGCCGTCGAGAAAACCTCCATCAACGCCATTGATGCTATTACAACTGGCACCCTCGACGGCCTCAAACTCGCCCTCAACATTGGAGCCATGCTCCTCGTCTTCCTCGCCCTCGTCGCCATGGTCAACGGCGGCCTGGAATGGCTCGGCACCCTCATCGGCTTCCCCCAGCTCTCCCTCGAACTCATGCTGGGCTATGCCCTCGCCCCCATCGCCTGGCTTATGGGCGTCCCCAGCGCCGACTGCCTCACCGTTGGAGCCTTGCTCGGCAAGAAAACAATCCTCAACGAATTCCTCGCCTACCTCGATCTCAAAGCCCTGCTCGACAACGCCACAGCTCTAGCCACCGGGACAGACGAAGCTCTACCCACCATTTCCGAACGCGCCGCCACCATCGCCACCTTTGCCCTCTGCGGCTTTGCCAACCTCGGCTCCATCGGCATCACCGTCGGCGGCATCAGCGCCATCGCCCCCAGCCGTCAAAAAGACTTGGCCCGCATGGGATTTAAGGCCATGGTGGCTGGGAGCTTGACCTGCTTTATGACCGCTGCGATCGCAGGCATTCTCTTGTAGACAACAGCGTTTAACGCCTTTCGTTTTATTGCGATTTAAGACGCATTGCTTACAGACAAACCGGGGCAGCTTGCGAACCATTGAGAATCGCGAAGGCAATCGAAGCAGTCTTTTATAATTGAAGGAGTCGCGATCACGCAGTCTAACTCCCTTTTCCACCAAGGCTTAGCAGAACTGCCCAGCGGCTATTCCGCCCCCAAAACAGCGGAATTTAATCTACCCCAAGGCTAATAAATCGATGAGTAACGAAACACTCAAAGAATTGCTAACCAAACTCCACGAAACCCTGGAGACCGAAACGGTAGAAGCAGACAAGCTCAGCGAGCTGAAAAAGCTGGATGCCGATATCCAAAAACTCATCGCATCGGACGATAGTGCTGCAGGCGCCACTGGGTTAATCGAACAGGCTAAGACCGTCGAAGCCAAATTTGAAATGGAGCACCCTGGCACCGCCACATTCTTTGGCCAATTGATCAATACCCTCTCTGGCATGGGCGTTTAGGCAAGCCTTATTTGGCAGTTGTTAGAAATCCGAGTTCTTAAAGAACTCGGATTTCTAAGCCTAGAGACTGTGAACGTTAAGTCATTTCATTCCGCTCCCCATCCATCCATCGAAAGACAGACCCATTGAGCCATTAGCCAATTCCCCAGCTGTGAAGTACTGGCTCGATCCTCTGACATAAGCTCAGATAAGTCTGAGCCGTTTGGTCCCTGGGGACTTCCTTTATGCAGCGACGGAACAGCTTAGCCGCCCGCGCAAGATTGCCTTGACGGTACAACAAACAACCTGTCTCAAACATCTGCTGAGTCGCCAGCTTACCTTCCTTTAATTCTGAATCATCTGCATCAAAGATTTCATAGACAAGCACCGACTTGGATTTACCCTTAATTGGAATATAGCCAATCCAGCGCACTAAGAATTGGTCTGGATTCTCCAGCTGAGCATAGGTATAGCTCGATATTGCGATCGACACACCATAGAATTTAGTCACACTCTCCAGGCGTGAAGCCAAATTAACAGCATCACCAATCACCGTTGGGCTAATCTTGGATGCTCCACCCACTGTACCCACCATCACAGGACCTGTATTGATGCCAATTCCCATCGCCATGGGTGGCTTCTGATGGACTAAGCAATATTGGTTGTATTCCTGAATGGAATGCACCATCTCAATACCTGCCAGTATTGCCTCATCAGGACTCTGCCCAAACAGAGCCATAATGGCGTCTCCAATATATTTGTCAACAAAGCCACCGTTCCGAAGAATTAGCGGCTCCATTTTGGCAAAGTAACTATTGACAAAATCAAAGCTCTCTTGCGGTGTCATCGTTTCTGACAAGCTTGTAAAAGCTCTAAGATCAGAAAAAAGGATGGACATCTCCTTTTGAACCCGATCTCCCGAATTCAAACCTGCAATGCTGTCACACTGTAGTAATTCCAGAAATTGCGGGGGAACAAAGCGCGCTAATGCGCTATTAAGCTGCCTTATCTCCTCTTCCATTGAGTATATTTTCTTACCCATTTCAGCGAGCGGACAATTGCTTTCATGGTGCGTGAGGGCTTGATTATTCATAGGTTTCAGTTCTTAACAGAACTGACTTAAAGACTGTTCATTGAAGAACGAGTTCTTCAATGGGAGAGATCTCTATCTGCAACTAATGATGAAGGTATAGACCATTAGTGCTGTACTCAGGTTGCTGTGAATCTATTTTAGGGATTCACCCCTATCTTCCAGCATTTCGGAAAATTCTCTGGTGATCTTAAAATATCGTTTCCCCTCTCATCCCAAGTCTGGGACAGGGCATTTTGAGGCTATCAAACAGACAGCATTTCCTGAGCCGGTGAGATTCAGCCGCTCTAAACCAAGCCTCTCTATACAAGGACTTCAGCGATCAGGGCATACCTCATCAGGCCTCGAAAGGCTGTATCAGAGAAGCTTGCAAAGCCACCTCAAGACTATTTCCAATGGGACCCTGGAATGCTAAGCCTTAGAGAAATCTTGCCGGTAGCATTTTCCCCAGCCAAGGATCCTTCGCAAAGTTACTACATTGGGCAAACCGCTGAGCCAGGGGCACAGCATAAACAAAAGGACTACCAAAGCCAGAAAACAACAGCAAATTCTCCAAACCGGGCACAGGTCCAATCAGCGGCAAACCATCACCACTCAAGGCTACTAGGGTTGAATGCCACTGGCCAGGAAGATCGGCCACCTTGGGCAACACCCGCCGCACCTTCTCTCGGATCGCCGCCTCACTCTCTTCCGCATTCGCCCTCGCCGCAGTACTCGTCTGGATTCTACTAATCTGCCCCATGGCGATATGGCCATCCTGGAACTGAATCACCCCGGCATCCAGTACGGGCGGCATCAACTCCTTGTCTTCTTCCTGCCGCCATTGCGCCGCAACTGTCGCCTCACCCATCTGGGCTTCCAAGCCAAAGCGCTTCTGCTCCGCAGGCATCACCAAGCTCTGCATCTGTATATCAGCTGCCTGGGCTGACGAAACCTCAATCATCTCCGCATGGCTGAAGTACAGCGGCAATTCAACCCCCTGCTGCTGCAATATCTCACGACTCCAAGCCCCCGCACTAATCACCACATGCTTGCTTTCGATCGCTTCCCCCTCAAGCTGAATGCCTTTAATAGCATTGCCTTCGCGTAATAGCTTCTCCACAAGGCCAATGCGAATCGTTCCCCCCAGTCGCTCAAAAGCCTGGCGATAGGCCTGGGTCATCGCCACCGGGCAAACATGTCCATGCTCAACTTCAAAAGCCCCACTAATATTTTGGGCCTCTAACAAGGGCTCTCGCTCCACCGCCTCAGCCACCGTCAACAACTGGGGCTTATCCACACAACAAACGTAATCTCGCGCCACCTCCACAGGATTGCGATCGCCATCAATCGTCAGCAAAAGCGACCTGGGGCGAAACTGAATGTCATAGCCCAATAATTCTTCGGACAATTGGGGATAACGCGCCCTAGCCGCTGCACAAAGCTCATTCGTTAGCTGCGTCTTCCCCGCCCAATAGGCAATGCCACCATAACTGTAGCGAGTTGCCCCAGAGACCTCGGCTGACTCATCCACCAGCAGCACCGAAGCACCCTTCTTGGCTAACTCATAGGCCGCTGCTGCACCACATAGCCCGCCGCCCACAACAATCAGCCTGTAACTATCCATAGCCTTGCTCTTGTATCTAGTCCCTGGCTGGCATCCTAGCTCACCCTGTGGTTTTCAGGATCCAAAGCGCTGAAGATTTATCGCTCAAAAAAGAAGCTGCACCGGAGCGGAAATCCCTGATTTATAGACTCTGTGGAGCCCCATGAACAGACGCCATAAAGATGAATTTGCGGATGACGAAGCGATCACAGTCTCGCTAACTTAGGCCTAGCATCCAGAAAGCCGATCGTCGCTTAGACAATCTCGTCTTTCTTTCAAGGCCTTGGTCATCAGCAACCCTTTCTAGGGGCTTACAAACCAAGCCAGCCATCTTGTACTCAACGAGTCGGCTCAACTCATCAACTCAGGTGTTCCCATGCAAGATGATATGGAAGACGCTGCCATTCTGGCAGGTCTCAGTTTCAGTAGCTGTTTATTATTTGGCATAATCTGGTTTTTCCTGGGTCCCATGGGGATTGCAGGCACGATCGCAGGTTATGGCATCGGAATTTGGATGTCTCTCATGCCATCGTTGGAAGAATAATTAGCCTCTTTTTGTGATGCCATCACAGTCATCAGAGTCTGCATCTGCTCTGCTTCACGCCCCCCAGCCGGTTCACCACCCACGAACAGGGTGCGATAGCTCAAAATTGCAACGGTGAGGAGCACTGCGGTCAAGAACTTATCTATGGGGGGCAAACATCTGGAGGATGCTCATCCATAGGATATTGGCGAAGGAATTATGCAGTGCCCAAGCCCAATTAGATCAATAAGCCCAGCTGCTGTAAGCGAGGGTCAGTGAAATCGGCGATCGCCATTTCCACGCCCAACGCCTCCAAGACCTCAGCCCCATGGCTACTGGTCATGCCTACAGTTGGAATACCGGCTGCCACCGCCGAACGAATCCCCGAGGGAGAATCCTCAAAGACAATGGCTGTTGCTGGCTCAACACTGAGCTTTTCCAATGCCGTTTGATAGGGCATGGGATCAGGCTTGGCACGGGGCAGGTCTTCACCCAGGACAACAAATTCAAAACGCTCTGTGAGGCCGAGACCTTCGAGCATAAACTCAGCATTGAGGCGAGGGGCGTTGGTCACGACAGCAGTGGCCAGGCCCTGCTGTTCAATCCAGGTCAGCAGGGGCATGAGGCCCGGCATGGGCTGGAGTTGGGTTTTGGCTAAGTCACGGAAGCGCTGTTCTTTTTCACGACTGAAGTTGAAGATGTCAGCTTCAGCAAATTTGGGGAAAAGATCCTTGAGGATGGCTTGGTTAGTACGACCATTGATGCGATCGCAGTAAAATGCTTCATCCACAGCAATGCCCTGTTCTCCCAGCATTTGCTTGAAAACCTGGAAGTGTAGCGGGTCTGTGTTGGCAATGGTGCCGTCGAGATCAAAAAGAACCGCTTGAAACATAGAAAATCTGAAGGATGCTGGAAGCTTGGCAAAGACAAAGAAGCAGATGGATCTCTGCTATGCCCAAGCGTGACTTAAGCATAGTGTTTCCTTGCTCTAAAGCGATGTAGCGCTGGATTCTTCGCGATCCAAATCATATATTTATACCTATATACTGCAAGTCAAAGAGTGCGGACATTTGGACCGATGGCGATCGCCTGTCCAAGAGCAATAACAGTCTAAACACCCAAGAGCAAACCCAAAACTGCCAACCGATTCCTCCCAGTTGAGATGATTCAAACTTGTGAGCACCCCAAAGTATCTTCAAGACCCTACCTACGAGTTACTACAAGGTAATGAACTCCTACAACATATACAGATAAGATTTTTTATGTTTTTAAGAGGAAGATCAGAGCCATATCTATTATCATGCCTAGATTGCCTATATATGATTGACGCAAGCGAAATTGCAATATTCCTTTCGTGCTTTTCTTTAAACTCTTCCACCAAAGAACTTAAATTCTGCCCTTAAAAGGCCTAGGTATGCTGAATACGAACCGATAGATCCTAGGCAAGCATGCTCACGGATTATATTTTGCTGGTTCTCTGAAATATTCTAGATCTTTTTCACCTAGGTCAAACTGTGAATCTAAGGGTGAGATCAGTAACTACTGAGAGAACTGGTGTAAGGTTTAGGTCTGTTAAGCCTTCATCCTTTTAGTTGTATGCAGACCTGCTGATGGGCTTGGCTAACATTTGGCCTGAAGTTATCTAAGAGCATAGCTTTCAGACGAATCATTCTTTTGCATTGGCAGCCTAGCGAGATGGTAGAGCTCGCCCACCAGTTCCAAGCATTCTAAGATTAGATTCTAAGCTTCGGTCAGCCTAAGAGTAAAAAATCTCGTATTCTTACTAGTGTTTCCAAATCTCTAAATGAGTAGAAATACAGAATTTCATTCTGATGCAAATACTGTGATTTAAGGTAGCTTATTAGTCATTTTTATTACCTATAAATCCAGGTATTTACAGCACTCCCTCTGGATTATTTTGGCGCTGCTACCCAAGCTAAAATTAGTTGAATTGGCTTGAATAAATACACGATGGTTCAAGTCCTGTGTGCAACTTAAAGCTCTTGACTTTTCTATGAAGTTGAGAGGCCCCCAGCCATCTGCTCAGAACATCAGAAATAGTCAATGCAAGTTAATCCTCGTCCGCCCTCTTCTGTGAAGGCTATACGCCTGCTTCTCTTGGCTGGTTACGGTGTTGCTCTAGGTGCAAGTGACAGTGGTTTATCTGCCATGGCTGAGGAGCCTAATCTCTTAGTCATACCTACAGCAGCAGAGTTTAAACCTGGCTGGACTCAAACGCCTAAATCGGCTGTGGTCGTAGTAGAAGCTTCATCGCCAGAAGGTTCAGTTCCTGATTTCTCAGAAACTAAATCTTCAGTGGCTCAGGTGGAAGTCCTTGAGAACAACACCGAAGCACTGAAGATTCCAGCTCGCGTTAACGTCGAGCACAATAGCTCCACCGCAGGCTTAGATGGAATAACGGGCATCGGTGGCTTTGTCCCCCTGACCCAAGAAGCCGGAGAGAACGTCACCTTCCTTGAAGGCGACTTGCAAGTTGATAATGGCGGCCACTTCGGCTGGAACCTCAGCCTGGGCTATCGAGGAATTAATCAAGACGAAGACGGGGAAGATGACCGACTGCGGGGGGGATACCTGGGACTCGATAGCCACTTCACCGATGAGAGCAACTTCTATCAGCTGGCAGCAGGGTACGAAAGCCTGGGCCAAGATTGGGACTTTCGCCTCAATGGCTATCTACCCCTAGGAGACCGGAGCCGCACCGTCGATTCCACCACCGTGGAGGGTGTCCAGACCGGAACCAGCGGCTTTGTGGGTAACCAACTGGTTCTCTCCGCCGCAGGCGGTGCCCAAAGCATCAAACGCATCGAAGATTCCCTCGGCGGATTTGATGCCGAGGTGGCCACCCAACTGAGTGAATGGCAAGGCGGCGAACTCATCGGAGCGGTGGGGGGCTATCTGCTCAGCGGTAAAGAAGACACCAGCCTGGGCGGCAAATTGCGCCTGGGTGCAACGCTGGCTTCGAACTTTAATGCGGGCATCGCCCTGCAGCATGACGGCATTTACGACACCCGACTGTCTTTCTCCATTGGGGCAACCTTCCCCCAGGTTCGCTTCCAGAAAAAAGAAGAAAAGGAATTTCAAGAGACCAACGAAGTTGCCATTCGCTTGAGAGACCCCATCCAACGCCGCCAGAGTGTGGCGGTGCAAGAGCGTACAGAAGTCGAAGACCTGATTGCGCCCAGCAGCGAAGCCCTACGCAACCCCGAAGAAGAGCAGGACTATCGTTTCTTGCATGTTGCCCTTGGGGCAAGCGGTGGCGACGGCACCTATGAAGCGCCTTTTGGAACCGTTGAAGAAGCGATCGCCCTCGTGAATAGCGATGCCACAACGTTTAGCGATGGCAACACCATCTTGTATGTAGATGGTGAAGTTGCGCCAACAACGATCATCCCAGGCTTTGCGATTCCAGATCGCGTTCGTGTCCTTTCCCAAGGGCCTCAGCAAACCATTGCAGGCATGGCATTCCCTGGTTTTCCAGAAACAACAACACGCTTGCCGTTCTCTCCAGTTAATAATTTCAATGTACCGGGAAGTGCAGCACCGAATTCCAATGGCGTAGCGGTGCTGTTGCCCGATTCTGGTGATGGTGTCTTCCCGACGATTTCGGGAGGTGCAGCCACAGATCTCGTGACCCTAGGTAACCAAACGGTTCTAGCGGGCTTCCAGCTTGACGGTGCGGCTCAACACGGCGTGGCGGGAAGCAATGTCACCAATGTGGAGCTGCGCAACAACCGGATTGCGAATTCAACGGCGAGTGGTATTTCCCTCGATAACGTGGGCGGTAGCGTGACGCTGTTTGATAACGAGATCACGGGATCAGGAGACCGAGGCCTGTTGGCTCAAAACACCACCACGGAGCAGTCAGTCAACATCACCATAGCGGGTTATCAACTGGCCAATAACCGAGTGGGAATGGAGTTCTCCACGGTGGCTGACAGTACTGGCCCCCAAGCTCCCGCTCAGATTATTGCCATTGGTCCGAGCGTTGCAGACAACACGAGTGTGGGCAACCCCAGCGGTTCATTGCTAACGAACTCGATTTTGGGTAGCACCGCAGAAGGTTTGATTGTGCAAGCGACGGGCAATGCCTTGCGCACGAGCAGTAGTCAGGAATTTAGCTTCGACCAGGGCACGATTGATGGCAGCGGTGGTGTAGGCCTCAGCTTCATTGCCAATGTGGGTGCCCATGTTCAAGAGCTCACGGTAACGAATAGTAGTATCACCAACAATGGTGCGGCTGGTATATCGCTCTTGAGCGGGACTCCCCCCAGTGGTGCAACCCAGACTGCTGTTTCCCAGGAAGTGGTGATTCGCAATAGCAATATTTCCAGCAATGCTGGGGCGGGTATTGATATCAACCTCGCGGATGCCAGTAGTCAGGAGCTTGTGATTCGAGGTAATCAGATTACCAACAACACAGGTGATGGCATCAGCTCGTTGGCCCAGAATGTGTCACTTCAGGAATGGCGCAATGACGCCAGCACTGGAGATGTGGGTGCGAGCGAGAACGTGATTACGGGGAATGGTGGCTTGGGAATTGATATTGCAGCCCAAGACCTCGCTGCCCTGCCTGTGGTGGGCATTGCGGACAATACCGTGACAGGGAACGGTGGTGCTTCCGACATTGCTATTGTCACGACTTCTAGCCCTGCTAGCTTGGGTAGTCCTACGACTTGCTTGGTTCTGCGTGGCAATCAGGTGAGTAGCAATATTCGGCTCACGGGTCTAGCGACAGCATCTACCGGTGGCTTGCCCAGCTTCCAAGTCCAAGACTTGGCAAATGTCATTACAGCAAACAATGGCGCAACAGTTGTCTTTTCTTCTAGTACAACAACTCCAGACAATAGTCCCTTCGAGAGCGTGACAGGTAACTGCATCAACTAAACCATTTCGCTTGAGCTGTTAACTCAGCCTATCTCTAACTGAATCAATGCGGACAACGCCTCTAGAGCTGCATTGATCAGCCTTTACTCGCAACTATTTCATTCCAGGTTACTCAGGAATTATGCCATTATCTGTTTCTCAAAATAACAACGTCAATGCTCTGCTTAGTGTCCTCCAAGGTGATACAGAAGGTCTTAGCAATTTTTCAATTGCCATCAACAGTGGCGCAAATAATTCCTTTGGCACATTTTCTGATGATGACAATGGTGCCTACATTGGTATTGATTCGGGCATCGTCATTAGTACTGGTAATGCGACAGACTTGTTGGGGCCAAATAATGATGGAGGCTCCAGTACTGTAACGAACTCTGGCTCAGGTGGAATCTCAGGTGGAAATGACTTTACAGAGCTTGAAATCACCTTCGATTCGGATGGTAGCTCTAGCCAGCTTTTCTTTCAGTATGTGTTTGGTTCGGAAGAGTTTCCTGAGTATGGTGGAAGTGACTTTAATGATGGCTTTGACCTGCTTGTCAACAATACTTCTGTTGCAAAACTAACTAATGGTCAAGCTGTCACGATTAACAATATTCTTCCAGATGGTGCAACAACATCTAATGGTGGAACAGCAAATCCCTCTAGTACTTACCTGCCAACGTCACAAGATTATATCGATAACCCCGGTGGTGCTACCAATAATGAAACTCAATTAGATGGTTACACTACTGTATTGACCGCAGTCGGTGATCTCAATACGGGTTCTAATACTTTAACCATCAGGATTTATGACCTAATTGATGGCAGCTTTGATTCGACGGTTCTGATCAAAGCAGAAAGTATTAGTACATTTCCTCCCGGAACGAGTGTTACCGTTACTGCTGCTGAAGAGAGTGTGGATAATAGTCTGGGACTGATACAACCTTCGGTTGCTGTTCCAGCGCTTAACTCTGGCACTACTACTATTACGGTAGATGCGTTACCAACGATTGGTTCTGTTACGAAGGCAGATGGCACTGTTCTCCAGGTCGGTGACACCCTGACCGAAGCAGAACTTGTGGCGTTGGAATACGATGCTCCCACCGAGTATGACGGTGTGGCAGATCCCGGTGACTTTCTGTTCACTGTTGATGATGGTTCGACTAACTTTAATGGTAAAGCTGACATCGTCGTTACCCCCATCAATGATGACCCAGTTGTCAGCAGCAACAGCATCACAGTAGATGAAGAGAGCACTGATACTTCCTTAGGCTTGACTGCCCCCACAGATGCCGATGGAGATAGCCTGACCATCACCGTGACAGGTCTGCCCACTCTGGGAGTGGTAACTCTGGCGGATGGGACTCCCGTCGCGAATGGGGCAACGCTAACTGATGCCCAGCTTGCAGGACTGCAATATGATGCGCCTGCGGACTACGACGGTGTAACGGACCCCGGTGACTTCACCTATTCCGTATTTGATGGGACCACGACCATCAATGGTGCAGCAGACATCACCGTCAATCCCATTGATGATGAGCCCGTTGTCAGCAGCAATAGCATTACGGTGGATGAAGAGAGCGTCGATACGGCTCTCGGCGTTAGCGCAAGTGATGTGGATGGTGATGCCCTCACAATCACAATTACTGGTATTCCCACGCTGGGCTCTGTCACCCTGGCTGATGGCACTACCGTTAGCAATGGCGATACGCTGACGAGTGCTGAGCTAGCTGGGCTGCAATACGATGCCCCCATCGACTATGACGGTATCGCTGATCCAGGAGACCTGACTTACTCGGTGTTCGATGGCACCACCACCGTCAATGGTTCTGTAGACATCACCGTCAATCCCATCAATGATGACCCAGTTGTCAGCAGCAACAGCATCACAGTAGATGAAGAGAGCACTGATACTTCCTTAGGATTGACTGCCCCCACAGATGCCGATGGAGATAGCCTGACCATTACCGTGACAGGCCTGCCCACTCTGGGAGTGGTCACTCTGGCGGATGGAACTCCCATTGCGAATGGGGCAACGTTAACCGATGCTCAGTTGGCAGGTCTGCAATATGACGCGCCTGCGGACTACGACAGTGGAGATGACCCCGGTGACTTCACCTATTCCGTATTTGATGGGACCACAACCATTAATGGTGCAGCAAACATCACCGTTAATCCCATCAATGATGACCCGGTTGTCAGCAGTAACAGCATCACGGTGGATGAAGAGAGCGTCGATACTTCCTTAGGCTTGACTGCCCCCACAGATGTCGATGGAGATAGCCTAACCATCACCGTGACAGGTTTGCCCACTCTGGGAGTGGTAACTCTAGCCGATGGAACTCCCGTTGCGAATGGGGCAACGCTAACTGATGCCCAGCTTGCAGGACTGCAATATGATGCGCCTGCGGACTACGACGGTGTTGCGGACCCTGGCGACTTCACCTATTCCGTATTTGATGGGACCACGACCATCAATAGTTCAGCAGACATCACCGTCAATCCCATCGATGATGAGCCCGTTGTCAGCAGCAACAGCATCACGGTGGATGAAGAGAGCACTGATACTTCCTTAGGCTTAACTGCCCCCACAGATGCCGATGGAGATAGCCTGACCATTACCGTGACAGGTCTACCAACTCTGGGAGTGGTCACTCTGGCCGATGGAACTCCCGTTGCGAATGGGGCAACGTTAACTGATGCTCAGTTGGCAGGTCTGCAATATGACGCGCCTGCGGACTACGACAGTGGAGATGACCCCGGTGACTTCACCTATTCCGTATTTGATGGGACCACAACCATTAATGGTGCAGCAGACATCACCGTTAATCCCATCAATGATGACCCGGTTGTCAGCAGTAACAGCATCACGGTGGATGAAGAGAGCACGGATACCTCTTTAGGCTTGACTACCCCCACAGATGCCGATGGAGATAGCCTGACCATTACCGTGACAGGCCTGCCAACTTTGGGAGTGGTAACGCTGGCGGATGGAACTCCTGTTACGAATGGGGCAACGCTAACTGATGCTCAGTTGGCAGGCCTACAATATGATGCGCCTGCGGACTACGACGGCGTTGCGGACCCTGGCGACTTCACCTATTCCGTATTTGATGGGACTACAACCATCAATGGTGCGGCAGACATAACCGTCAATCCCATCAATGATGACCCGGTTGTCAGCAGCAATAGCATTACGGTGGATGAAGAGAGCACGGATACCTCTTTAGGCTTGACTGCCCCAACGGATGTTGATGGAGATAATCTGACCATCACCGTGACAGGTCTTCCAACTCTGGGAGTGGTCACTCTGGCCGATGGAACTCCCGTTGCGAATGGGGCAACGCTAAGCGATGCCCAGCTGGCAGGACTGCAATATGACGCGCCTGCAGACTATGACGGTGTGACTGATCCTGGCAACTTTACCTACTCGGTGAACGATGGAACGGTGGCCCTTAATGGTGTAGCCGATATCACTGTAAACCCAATCAACGATGCGCCCGTTCTGGATCTGGACAATGATGGGATTAGTGGTGATGTTGATTACACAACGGTCTACGTTCCTGGTATGCCTGTGGCGATCGCAGAATCCACAGGCAGCACAATTAGCGACATCGATGGCGACCCCCTCACGGTCACAGTAACCCTCAATAATCCTTTGGATGGTACGGCTGAAACCCTCAGCCTCCAGCCTGGCTTTACCGTCCCCGCTACAATCACCGTTACGCCCACAGCATCGGGCTTTACCATTGCCCCCAGTGGCGCGGGTACGCCTTCCGATGCAGAGTACCAAGCGGTGTTGGAAGCGATCGCCTATGACAACAGCGATGTAACCCCAGATCGCTCAGACCGCACCATCACGGTGACTGCTGACGATGGCCAAGGCCAACCCAACAGCGTTGCTACAGCGACAACCACCATCAGCTATGACACCGATGGCGATGGCATTGTTGATAACGTTGACTTGGATGACGACAACGATGGCATTCTCGATACGGTTGAACTCGCAACTGCACCAGGCAATGGTGATACCGATGGCGACGGCATTATTGACTCCCTCGACCTAGATTCCGATAACGACGGCATCAATGATGTCGTGGAAGCGGGCCACGACCAACCCGACAGCGACGGCGACGGAATGCTCGACGGGCCGGTTGGAGCTAACGGCGTCGACGATATTCTCGAAAGCACCCCCGATAGCGGCAACGTCCCCACCCCCGCGAACAGCGACAGCGATGCTCAACCCGACTTCCAAGACCTAGACTCTGACAACGACAGTCTGAGTGACCTAGTTGAAGGCGGCAGCGGTGGTGCAGATAATGATGGCAACGGCGTTGTCGATGGCCCTGACTCCGATGGTGATGGTCTGCAAGACTCTATCGATGGTAACCCCACCGGCTATGGCGACACCACCAGCCCGGTTACTCCTGATGCCGATGGTGCGACCAATCCTGGCACACCGGACTACATCGACACCGATAGTGATAACAACGGTGTCGATGACATCGACCAGGCAGGAAGCACCATCCTGGACCCCAATGATGACGGCATGATTGATGACGTCACCGATGTGGACAGCGACGGGATTCCTGATGTCATTGACGACTCTGACCAGGATGGAACGCCTGACATTACCGATATAGATCCCCCAACATTTGGTGGCCTAGGCAATGCGGATACCGATGGTGATGGCATTCTCAATATCGATGACCTCGATGATGATAACGATGGCATCCTCGACAGCGTGGAACAAAATGGCGACCCTGACCGCGACACTGATGGCGATGGCATCTTGGACCGCCTCGACCTCGATGCTGACAACGATGGCATCAACGATTTAGTTGAATCTGGCCACAATAGCCCTGATGCCGATGGCAACGGCATGGTGGATGGTGCCCCCGCAGCCTTTGGTCCCAACGGCTATCTAGACAGCCTCGAAACTGTACCGGAATCAGGCATTTCTGTCTTCACGCCAGTGAACAGCGATAACGATGACAACCCTGACTTCCAGGACTTGGATTCGGATAACGACAGCCTCAGCGACCTCTACGAAGGAGGCTCTGGTGGCACCGATGCCAATGGCGATGGCGTGGTCGATGGTCCTGACAGCGATGGCGATGGTGTGCAGGACTCCGTCGACGGCAGCCCCACAACCTATGGAGATGCTTCGAGTCCTGTCACCCCCAATAGTGATAGT
>CALECT010000030.1 GCA_937949725.1 uncultured Pseudanabaenaceae cyanobacterium | reverse complement strand
GCAGAGCGAGTCGAAATGGCTCTACAACTCACTGGCACTACAGACCTGGCCAACCGTGCCCCCCATCACCTTTCTGGCGGTGAACGTCGCATGGTCGCCATCGCCAGCGTCCTCGCCATGGAACCCCAATTTGTCATCTACGACGAGCCCAGCGCCAACTTAGATCTGCGCGCCCGGCGAAGGTTGATCCACTTTCTCCAGGAAGCTGAACAAACCTTCATGGTCGCTTCCCATGATTTGGAAATGTTGATGGAAGTCTGCGATCGCCTCCTCCTATTGGATGAAGGCTACATCCTTGCTGATGGTACTCCCCAGGAAGTTCTCGCCAACGCTGAGCTCATGCTAAACCATGGCCTAGAAGTACCAAGCCTGCTGCGGGCTTAGTTTTAGGCATCGTGATGGTTTCCCGATTGTGATTGTCAGAAACTACGAGACATAGTTGTAAATGCAAAAAGAGTAGGCGAACGTTGACGTTCGCCTACTCTTTTTGCATTAATCCAAGCAACCTGTTTGAACTTAAGTTCGATTGCTCAACAGCCGACCTCATCCCCTAACCCCTTCTCCTAAAAGAGAAGGGGAACCAAGCGCAAAACCAGATTGGTCTAAGCCTTGATGTTCCCCTCTCCCTAGGGCTATCCGTTAGTCAGAAGTCTGTAGAAAGCTTGCAGTGTCTGGCTTCTGATTGTCAGTTGTGAGAGGGTTTGGAAGTAGACCTGGAAGAGCTTAGCAGCGCTATGATGAAAGATTGGGCCAGCTAAGACATCAACCCTCAACACTTTGGCGATCTGCGCCATGCTAAGCAGCTACGTCAGTTAGTAGGCTTCTTGAGCCAAAGTCCGAGTGAAAGCGTTCCAGTGGCAAGCCGTACTGCAAGCGCTTGCCGCAATGCCTATCGTTTCTGGTCAAACCCGAAGGTGAGCGTCTCCCAAATCCTAGCGAGTCATCGCGATGGCGTCGTCGCCAGAAGCGGTGAAACAAAGACAGTGCTGGCGATTCAAGACACAACGGACTTGAATTTCACGTCCCATCCGAGTACCGAAGGATTAGGGTTCATCAACCAGAGCAAACAGCAAGGCATCAAAGTCCATAGCTGCTTTGCGGTGAGTGGGGATGGGAGCCCTCTGGGTCTACTGCATCAGCAATGCTGGACTCGTGAGCAACAAAAGGGCAAAGCCAAAGAGCGGCGCAAAAAGCCGATTGAGCAAAAGGAAAGCTATCGCTGGTTGCAAACCCTTCAGGCGGCTGAAGTTGGCTTAGGCTCATTGGAGCGAGTGATTCATGTGGGGGACCGCGAAGCGGACATCTTTGAGCTGTTTGCCACCCCTCGCCAAGCCAACAGTGACTTGCTATTGAGAGTGGGCCATAACCGCAAGGTCCGCCATGAGCTGGGCTATCTGCTTCCAACGCTAGAGCAAGCTCCCATCTTAGGAACGACCACCCTCGACATCAATCGCAATCCGAAGCAGCCTGCGCGTTGTGCTCAGCTTCAGATACGAGCGATGGAGGTAACGATTGAAGTCCCCCGCAACCATTCCCAGCCCAAAAGTCTCACACCTCAGACGCTGAACGTGATTTTGGTCGAAGAGCTTGACCCATCTGAGGAGGTGAAGCAGCCGATTCGATGGCTATTGGCCACTACCTTGCCGATTGAGACCTTTGAGCAAGTCTGGCAGGCGGTGCAGTGGTACAGCTATCGCTGGTTGATCGAGCGCTTCCACTTCACCCTCAAAAGTGGTTGTCGCATTGAGGATTTACAGTTGCGCAGCCAAGACCGATTACTCAAAGCCTTGGCCACCTATTCCATCGTGGCTTGGCGGCTGATGTCTTTAACTTACCAAGCCCGATTACATCCCGAGGCCAGTTGTGAGAAGGTTTTGCATCTCAAAGAGTGGAAGCTGTTGCGGCGCAAGTTTGCCCCCAAGAACCGCTCCAAGAAACCACCGAGCCTCAGGCAGGCCATGATTTGGATTGCCCGACTCGGTGGCTTCTTAGCTCGCAAAGGTGATGGCGACCCCGGTCTCAAGACCATCTGGAGAGGTCTGGGTAAGCTTCAGCTTCTTCTTGAAGGAGCGCAGCTGGCTGCCCAATCCTAGGTGGGACAACGCATACCGCTACTTGTGGCTAACGGATAGTCCCTAGGGAGAGGGGTTAGGGGTGAGGGCAGCTCTATGTTTATCCAAACCTACTTAGCCGCAACTTCGCTAGCAGCATTAACTGCATCGCTGTAAAGCGCGCTGTTATAGATCTCCAACTCAGGTGCAACTTCAATGGCACCCTGGGACACCATGAATTCAGCAGACTCCTTGAGCACCTTAGCCAAAGCACCAGGCTTGTCAGCAGTCCCTAAATACTTGGGGCTAGCCTGCTCCTCAGCATTCAGCCAGACCAGCTCATCCATAGCTGCCAAGCTCTTCTCAGTATTCAGACCCAGCTCAGCAGAAACTGCTTCAGCCGCAGCTTCAGGATCAGCACGATACAGTTCAACGGCCTCATCCAGCGCCGACACGTACTGAGCCATGGCATCAGGATACTGGCTAGCAAATTCCTTGTTCACCACAGCCAAGTCAGCTGTAATGATGCCTTCCTCAGCCAACTGCTTAGCAGAGGTTAACACGATGCCATTGCTGTCGAGCATCTTACCCAAGGTGGGATGCCAGATGAAGCTGCCATCAATCTCGCCGCTGTTCCAAGCCGCCATGGTTTCATCAGGGCTCATGTCCACAATGTTGACTTCGCTAACGTCAATACCATTGCTCTCCAAAGCGGAGAGAAGACTAAAGTGAGTGGTGGAACCAAAAGGCACTGCAATCTTCTTGCCTTTGATGTCTTCCAGGCGAATGATGCCGGAGTCAGTGCGAACCGCCAGGGCTTCGTTGTCACCAATCAGGTCGTGAATGAAATAAACCTGATAGGGCAAATCTGTTGCGATGCCAGTTGACACAGGCACAGAACCTGCCAAACCCGCATCCAGTTCACCCGCAGCCATGGCCTTATTTACATCGCCACCGGAGCTGTACTTAATCCAGCTGATCTTGGTGTCAGGCAGGTTCTCTTCAACGAGACCTTCAGCCTTTGCCAGTAGCTCAGCGTTGGGCACAACCTGATAGCCAATGCGGATTTCCTCGGGCATGGTGCCGCCGCCAGTGGATGCCTTGTCTGCACCGCTAGGAGCACAAGCACTGAACGTTAGTGCCATACCAACACCCGCTAAGCCGAGGAGGGTATTGAACTTTCTTCTGCTAACGGACTGAAAACCAAGCTTGTTCGATAACATGCGGAATATTCCTCACCTAATGGGCTAAACAAGTCGTCAGGCGACCATTGAATCGGCTGGCAAGTTTGATGCATCCAGGATTCGTTCGTTCCTAGAATTCCCAAATTCATTGACAGAGAACAAGACGGCATACGGTTGCAGCTTTCTTATGGACCATTTAAGCCATAATCTAGCTGGCTTAAGGCTTTTCCATGCGTCCAATCTTAAAAATATTCTGTTGCTACAAGGGAGGAGGCGGGCATGCTAAGGACGTGCTGCAAAGAGAATCCAGTCAACCGCTGAAGTGATCTTTCAGAGGGCATCCAAAATTTAATGCCGCAGCAGCATTCCATCCGGCCTTATGTCCCATTGAGAAGCTCAATATGGTCAATACATTTAGCGGAACAGATCAGTGCCGCAGCATTGCTCAACCTGACAAGCATGGTTTCTTAAAAGTCACTTATAACGGTGTGACTTGGAAAATCTTTGTTAGTCAGGGCAAACTGCGATATGCCAACCATTCTGTTCAAACTTTAGATACCCTCAACTATCACCTGGCTCAGTTGGGACATGAAACCATCACTCAGCTAGAAGCTGACATGGATGGTATGAGTCCAGCCGCTTGGGGAGCTGTCAGCTCAACCATTGAGCATCTATTTCAGCAGGGAAAGTTGGACGCTGCAGGCCGTGCAGGCCTGAAAAATGCGATCGCCAAAGAAGCTCTAGAAAGTATGCTCTGGCTGCCTGCAGGCAATGCAGAATGGCATGATGAATCCAACGTCACGGTCTCCGATGACATGCCTGAGCTGTCCCAGATCCTCACAGAATTGGAAGCGCGCCTCCTGTCTTGGCAAAAGCTAACTCCGAACATTGAGTCTCCCCATCAGCAACCCTATTGTCCTGACACAGGCAAACTGAGCCAGTCCGTTCCTAACGGTATGCTTAACCCTGGCCTGCTCGCGATGCTAGCCAAGCTGATGCAGAATAAGAGCATTGGCGAGCTCTCCATCTTTTTAAAGCAAGATCGCTTGAAAGTCGCCCAGCTACTTCATCCCTACATCCAGCATGGCGTGATGCAACTGCGAGATGCGGCAGCGCCTTTCAATTTGCTGCCCAATATTCCCGCCTTGGCCTCTGCTGCTCCCACAGCGACTCCCCAGCTGTCCACCCCATCCGCTGGTGGCAATAGCTCAAGCAAACGACAGAAAATTGTTTGCATTGACGATAGCCCCGCCATGCTGGAAACCATCGAAGGTTATCTAGGCTCCGAGGGCTTTGATGTTGCCACGGTGGAAAATCCGATGGAATCGCTCTCTACTATGTTTGCGATGAAGCCAGACTTGATTCTCATGGATGTCTCCATGCCTGGCATCAATGGCAATCGCCTCTGTCAAATCCTCAAGCGAAGCTCTGTTTTTAAAGAGGTTCCTATCATTATGGTCAGTGGAAATACGGGTGCTCTGGACAAGGCTAAGTCCGAATCTTCAGGAGCAACGGATTACCTCACAAAGCCATTCTCTAAAGCAGATTTATTGGCGATCGTTGATACCCATCTAAAGACGGCAGTTGCCTCCTAGAAAGCCTTTCCAGGTTGGTGATGGCTTCTCTACAAATGATGAAGCAGTCTTGAAATTGGGTTTACTAAAAGCAATTGATAGATCTCAACCCAAATAAATCTGAATTACATTCATAGCCTGCCTGTGTAGGCAGGGCTCGCTTAGTCTTCAGGACTTTGGGATGTACCACAACAAGGCTACAGAATAGGGGAATTCTACCTCTGTGATTGAGCCTCAAGCAAAACGAGAGCCGAGAGAAACCACCTTTTAATTGGGCGTTTCCTTCACTCCAGTTTCTTTTCAAACGACAAAAACATTAGGACTCGTAAATCATGGCTAAGAGCGTATTGGTTGTGGATGACATGGATTCCCAGCGCCAACTAATGTCCAATTTCTTGGTACGTGCTGGCTACGACGTCACCACTGCCGAGAGCGGTGCCGAAGCACTGGAAAAGGTCAAGGCCAATAAGCCCGACATCGTGGTTACTGATTTGGTCATGCCTGAGTTGACGGGTTTAGAGCTCTGCCGCGAGCTCAAGCGCGAGCCCGCCACGGCAGCAATCCCGGTCATCGCCTGCACGACGAAAGACCGTAAAATTGACCAAAACTGGGCCAAGAAGCAAGGCGTTTCTGCCTACGTAGTGAAGCCCTTCACCGAAAATCAGCTTATCAGCGCTGTACAAGCGGTTGCAGCTTAATTATTGAGCTGCCGTTCCGGGCGTAGCGTTCTGAGTAACCTACGTCCGGAATTCTTATAGTCATTTCAAATCACTTTAAGATAGGCCACCAAATCCTTTCTGGCTGGTGCTTAGCTATCCAGTACTTAATTGAAACGACTATATATCTTTTGACTGTTCTAACACTCAGTTAGGTCGCTCCTGATAGAGCCGCCAAACTACCTGCTACTAAACCCTGCAATGTCTGCGAAAGCTTTCCGTTGTGACCTGACCTATTTAGCTGTCCACTGTGGGAATCAGCCCTAATTGAGCGACAGAAGTAATAAGCCAGTCTCCTAGGAGAACCGTTTTAACATCATGCCAACTCCACTCCAGGCCCGCTCCTCCCTAGATCGACTCCAGTCGCTCCTACCGGAGGTGTTTACTCCCAAAGCCAGAACCGGTGAACTGTTCCTCAGGTTTGAGCTGGGCAATAGTGTTAACGCAGCGATTTCGCTGGAACGCATTGTTGAAACCCTGCGCCTTCCTAGCCAAAACATTACCCCTATGCCGAACATGCCGGCCTGCACCTTGGGGCTGATGGAAAACCAGGGCAAGGTTTTCTGGGCTGTGGATTTGGCCCATGCGCTAGGTCTAAGTCAGGGGGCAGCTCGCACTCGCGAGTACGAAATTATCATCATTGAGGCCTTGCCTCTAGATAACTCCACGACTGCTGCAGCCAATTCCGCCAATGGAGAAACATTGCTACTAGGTTTGGCGGTAGCCAAGATTCGCAGCACCCTGCGCCTAGACTCCAACGAAATTGAGACCTCAACCACTGGAGATGTTCCCCCAGTGTTGGAGCCTTATCTCCAGGGAAGTTTTCAACGCGATAACAGCCAGACACTAATCCTCAGTGTTGAGGCCCTGTCTAATGCCAAGGGCTTGTACGGCGATTAACAGACCCTCGCGGCAATAGCCGACTCAGTATTTCCCTCGCTTGCTCCTGTTCCGAATCTGTTCACCCGATTCATATCTTTAATTTCCCATGGCTCCTTCTGATCTTTCCGATACTGTCAACCAGTCCTCCAGCGAAGTTCAGTCATCTACAGAAGTATTTGATGACTTAGCCACCCAGGTGCCCCAACCTTCCCTGGAAGGCTCCATGCTGGAGAGCCAAACCTTTGCCCCCAAGAAGGGCGTAACCCTAGCAAAGCGACTGCTGACGGTTGTACTACCCACCGCTTTGATTCCCCTGGTGGCAGCGGGTGCGTTGGAATTCCGAACGGTGAAGAAGGAAGCGACGGAAGCCGCCCTGGATAACCTAAAGCTAGAATCCACCCTGGCGGCGGATGTGGCCGATATTTATCTGACAGATACCTTGAAGATT
Source organism: uncultured Pseudanabaenaceae cyanobacterium (assembly GCA_937949725.1). Classification (GTDB taxonomy): domain Bacteria; phylum Cyanobacteriota; class Cyanobacteriia; order PCC-9006; family JAAUQQ01; genus JAAUQQ01. Next base: position 7,037 of record CALECT010000030.1, on the reverse strand, counting down.
CCTGAGGTGGTCACACTGGAGCCCAATGTGCAGAAGGCTCTGAGAACCAGTGCCGCCAAAGCCATTGAAGAGGGCTTACCAACAAAGCCGATCGATGAGGTTGAGAAAGAGTATGGCGCCACTAAGCTACTCCAGCCCAATGCAGAGCTAAACCTGTTTCTGCAAACAGTAGCCGAGGTGGAAGGATTTGAGGAAATCTTTTTCACCGAGCGCCATGGCTTTAACGAAGCCTTCTCCCTGCCCACCAGTGACTTCGTCCAGCGGGATGAGGAATGGTGGCAAGTGGCCAGTCAAAAGGGCACCTATGTCGGGGTATCGGAATTTGACGAGTCCACCGGCCTGGCTGGCGGTCTAGAGCTGGCCCAAGCCATTGAGGACCCCAAGACTGGGGAGTTCTTGGGTGTCGTTAAATCCCTCATCTCTCCCGCAGTTCTAGCTAGTGAGCTATCTATCCTTTTGCAACCGCTGCTCAAAGAGAATCAGGTGATTGAGATTCTCGATGCGAAAACTGGCTTGCCAGTGACGGCCGTTCTATCTGAGGATGCTGAGGAAGGCCTGGTTGACCAGATTAATGCAATTGCAGGTGTAAAAGAAATTGCGAAGGAGCTAAACCGCACGCTCTTGAAACCTGACACCCCCGCAGAAGAGGTCGTGGAGAATATCCGCATTGCCGTGGAGATGCCCGAGCTCGATATTGAAATCACTCCAGTCACCTTGCCCACGGGGGAAAAAGCCTTTACAGCGCTGTTTTTGCTGGAGGATGAGGAATTGAGTATGACCACCGTACCCGGCACCAGCTGGGTCTCTCTCGCCGCGATTGAGCTTTCAACAATTAATGCGGCGGGTAACAAATTAATTCGAACCTTTGCCCTGACCACACTGCTCCTAGCTGTGGCTGCAACTGTGGTTCTAACCTTGCTGGCGCGACGCCTCTCCGCCCCCCTAGTTGCCTTGACCGGCGTGGCCGAGGAAGCCACCGCTGGTAACCTGGATGCCCGAGCCGAGTTGGCCGGTACGATTGAGACTCAAACCCTGGGTGAAGGCTTTAACGCCCTGCTGAACCAGACCCAAACCCTACTGAAAGAGCAAGCCGAAAACGCCGAGGAGCAGGCCCGTCAGCGCCAAGCCCTAGAGGATGAAATTGCTGATCTGATGGAAGACGTAGGCGATGCAGCAGATGGTGACCTGCGGGTTCGCGCCAAGTTATCTGACGGTGACGTGGGCATTGTGGCTGACTTGTTCAACTCCATTATTGAGAACCTACGACTTACGACCCAGCAGGTAAAGTCTTCTACCGGCAAGGTATCCACCTCACTGCTAGAAAACGAAGCTGTTGTACTTGACCTGTCAGCCCAGGCGGTTGAAGAGGCGGAATCGCTTAAGGACACGATGGAAGCGGTGGAAGATATTTCCAAATCCATTGACGAAGTGGCCACCAACGCAAACCTAGCTTCTGCGCTAACCAAAGATACCTACTCCACAGTCCAGGCCGGTACTGAGTCCATGGACAAAACGGTGGAAAGTATCCTGGGCCTACGCTCTACTGTGGGCGAAACGGCTAAAAAGATTAAGCGATTGGGTGAATCTGCTCAGAAGATTTCCCAGGCGGTGAGCTTGATTGACGAGATTGCGCTCAAGACCAACCTTCTGGCTGTAAACGCCAGTGTGGAGGCTGCCCGAGCTGGCGAAATGGGCCAAGGCTTTACGGCGGTTGCTGAGCAGGTGGGTTCCCTGGCTGAGCAGTCTGCGGCAGCCACCAAGGAAATTGCTCAAATTGTTTCGGGTATTCAGAACGAGACCCAGGAAGTGGTTGAAGCGATTGAAACCGGTACCGCCCAGGTGGTCGACTCCACCAGCTTGGTAGAAGCAACCAAACAGCAACTGGCAGACGTGCTGGCCAAATCAGAGCAGATTAACCAACTCATGGGCCAGATTTCAGCTTCTGCCCAGTACCAGACTGAGTCTTCTGCGGCGGTTAGCTACCTGGTGAAGGATGCAGCTGAGGGCTCTGCTCAACGCTCGAAGTCTTCTCAGGAGATGGCGAAGTCGATTCAAGAAACGGCCCAGGTTGCTAAGGCACTGGAAGCTTCTGTAGAGAAGTTCAAACTCGAAGACAACGACTAGTCCGGCTTAATGGGGCGAGGATGGCTTGGGACTTCCAAGTCATCCCCTTCTTTACATGTTTCTCCTTTCCCTTTCACCGTCTTGAGTTCCGTATAAGCGCCACACCATGGATACAGATCAGCAGGTTAGGCTCAGCTTCCTCGAAGAATCAGAAGAGTATTTTGAGCAAATGGAGCAGGTTCTGCTCGGTTTGCCCGATGCGGAGAATCCGGTGCAGCAGCTAGATGTTGCCATGCGGGCGGCCCATTCCCTCAAGGGCGGTGCTGGCATGATGGGCTTTACACCCATGGCGGACGTCGCTCACCGACTGGAGGATTTTCTGAAAATCGTCCGTGCTCGTAGCGTTAAGGTCGATACAGAGTTGGAGACTTTGCTCTTGGGCGGGGTGGACTGCCTCAAGGATGTGCGTCAGCAACTGGCGGATCGCGGAGAGGTGGATGATGGCTGGAAAGCCGCCCATGCCGATCCGTTGTTTGAACAGTTACGCGATCGCCTGGGTGAGCTGAGCGAATCAGATGAAAACAAGCTGCTCTCAGCGGATGAGGATATTGATGTTGCCACCCTGGTATTTAACACTGGTGTGGAAGAGTCCCTTGAGGCCTTTGAGGCTAGCGTTGCTAATTTCCGAGGGGATGCACTGCGCCAAGTTCTACTGAAGCAATGCGAGCGTCTAACCGATCTAGGCCTCATGGGCGAAGTCGATAACTTCGTCGCCCTCTGTCAATCCGTGCGCAGCCAGGCGGAAGCGATCGAGACAGCCCAGCTTCCAGCTCTACGGGACCAAGCTTTGGCCCTGTGGCAGCGCACCCAGAGCCTAGTGATGCTAGGTCGTCTGGACAACTTGCCCACAGAATTAGACTTTACCCCTGACCCCTCCTTAGGGGCAGCGAGCATTCCCCCTGCCGACCCAGAGCTGCCCGATGCCGATGAGCTGAATGCCATGGCCCTGGCTGTGGAAATGGCATTGGAACAACAGTCCCAGCCCGCCGTCCCCGAAGAGGCCCTGGATAGCGACGAGCTCTCCAACCTCCAGGCCGAAATGGCCCATGCAGCGGCCCTCGCCCTGGACGCCATGGACCTTGATGGAGAACTCCCCGAGGCACCGGGTGAAACGCCTCCCCAAGAAGCCACACTGACTGTCAGCGACTTGACCGACAGTCCCGAGCTACCCGACTTGAGCCAGCTCCAGGCTGAGTTTGCTCAAATCCAATTGCCCACCGAAGTCCCGGAAGCTGAACCTGCAACGTCAGCGACCCCAGAACCGACCAAGGTCCAGCCCCAAGCAAAGCCAAACGCTAAAGCAGCGCCTGCTAAAGCAACGAAGCCCAAGTCTGAGCGACGCCAGCAATCTCGGAGCAGCAGCGGCGGCACGCTGCGTGTCTCTGCAGACGAGCTTAAGAACATCAACAGCTTGTTTGGCAGCTTGATTTTGGAGCGCAACGCAGTCAACTTGCGTCAGCAACAGCTGGACAAGTTCACGATGCTGTTGCAAGAGCGCATGCAGGCCTTGGAAGCCTTTAACATCCGCCTGCGCCAGTGGTACGACCAGTCTTCCTCTGCAAATGACGAAGGTGAGATGGAAGCCAGCGGTTCTCCAGCGACCGTCAATCCATCTACCATTGCAAACCACAAGAGCAGCGATGCCAGCGGCGACCAAGACTTCGATGCCTTGGAAATGGACCAATATTCTGATCTGCACCTGCTCGCGGGTGAGCAGATGGAGACCGTCGTCCAGCTCCAAGAGGTGACCGCCGATATTCGCCTGGGTCTCCAGGAAATGGGCACGGCTCTCCAGTCTCTCAATGGAACTACTCGCCAGCTCCAGGGCCGCATCACCCGCACTCAGATGCGTCCCTTCTCTGACATTGTGGGCCGCTTCCCTCGGGTTATTCGTGACCTCTCGGTGCAGTACGGCAAGAAGGTCAAACTCAATCTGGAAGGGGAAAGCACCCTGTTTGAACGGGTGGCTCTGGATGTCCTCACCGATCCCCTGACTCACTTACTGCGCAATTCCTTTGACCATGGTATTGGCACCGCAGAGGAACGTGTCGCGGCGGGTAAGACTGAGGAAGGAACGATTACGCTGCGAGCGTCTCAGTTAGGTAACCGCGCCCGTATTGTCTTGCAGGATGATGGCCGAGGTATCAATTTAGAGAAAATTCGCGATCGCATGCGCAAGCATGACATCCCTGAAGAACATATTGCAGGCATGAGCGAACAGGATCTGCTCTCCTTGATCTTCGATGCGGGTTTTAGTACCGCCGAGAAAGTCACCGAGCTATCAGGTCGTGGCGTGGGTATGGACGTTGTCCGCACCAACCTCAACAAGGTGGGCGGCGACATCAAGGTAGAAACTAAAGCCGGTCAAGGCACCACCTTCACCATTGACATTCCCTTGAGCTTGTCAGTTCTCCGCATTATGTTGCTAGAACAACATGAGATGGTCTTTGCAGTCCCTGTCACAGCAGTGGATGAACTGCTCCATCTCGACCCCGAGATGATCACCAACACCAGCCAGGGAGCTTGCCTGCAATGGCAGGGCCATGAGGTGCCGATGATGCCCTTAGAGCAATTCATCACCTTTAACGGCAGTGCCCCCATTACGCCTCTGGATGGCATGCCCGTCATCAACCAATCCATGGTGCTGATTGTGCGCCATAACAATGGTTACTATGCCGTTCCCATCCAGCGCTACTGGGGCGAGCAGGAAGTGGCTACCCGTCCAGTGGCCAGTCCTCTACCCCTGCCTCAAGGCTGTGTAGGTGCCACTGTTCTAGGTGACGGTCGTGTGGTTCCCCTCATGGATCTACCTCGCCTCATTAGCAGCAGCAGCATGCCGAAGATGGCAGACCTTTCGAAAAATAGTGCTAACACAACTCGTGACGGCGCTGCGGAAACTCCAACCCTCACCAACACAGTGGGAGCAACGAGTCAGCAAACTATCCTCGTGGTAGATGACTCAGTACACCTGCGTCGCTATCTCACCATGACCTTGGAAAAGGCGGGCTATTTCGTCGAACAAGCCCGAGATGGCCAAGAAGCCGTGGATCGACTCCTGGGGGGTCTCCAAGTGCAGGCGGTACTCTGCGATGTGGAAATGCCTCGCCTCGATGGCTATGGCGTCCTCGACAAAATCAAAGGACGGCCTGAGTTTAAGTCGCTCCCCATTTCCATGCTCACTTCCCGCAGTAGCGAAAAGCATCGCAAGCTAGCGATGAACCTGGGTGCTTCTGCTTATTTCTCCAAGCCCTACAACGACCAGGAGCTGTTGAAGACCTTGGATGAGTTGATTGGAGCAACAGTCTAGGGACGGTTGTTGGTTTATCCCCAGCCTCTGAGGTGTCATAGCCATTTGAACTCCCTGGGTTGAGCATCGCCAACTCAGGGAGTTCTCAGCTTGATCTGAGAGAGTTCATAGGTATACATCTCCTATTTCTCAGTTCGTCTTCTTACCTTGAAGACATCAATCCCCTGGGTTATCTCTATGAAAGGTTCAATACTCTTAGTCGAAGATGAAGCTCGCCTGGCTCGCCTTATGGCATTAGAGCTCAGCGAAGCGGGCTATGAGGTCACTGTTGCCAGTGACGGTTTAGCTGGCCTAGAACAAGCTCAAGCTACGACACCAGACTTATTGCTGCTGGACTGGTCTCTTCCAAAGCTGACCGGCTTAGACATTTGTGCCAAGTTGCGCACAGCGGGTCATGCTGTGCCGATTATTTTTGTCACTTCTCGTGCAGAAGAGGAGTATAAGGAGATCGCGCTGGAAGCGGGTGCCAATGACTATCTGATGAAGCCTTTTAATATCAACGCTTTGTTGGACAAAATCAGCACTTTTTTCAATCCACCCCTGTCTCCGGTCTTGGAGTAGAGGGACGCGGCAGTTAATGATTGTTATTGAGGCTCGGAGCTGGAGCTTGGAATAAGGACTGGTTAGCTCATCCAGGCGATGAGCAAAGTTAGGAGATGTGTGATCGTGAGACAGCGCCTAATCAGCACAGGCTAACGCCCCGATGGTTGGCATAAATCTGGGCAGGCTTTGGACAAGAGAGGAGCAAGCCAGCAGGCTTGAGCTGGCCCCTAAATCTTAGGGCCTAAGCATTTCAACGAGACGCGGGTGATAGAACCTGAGTCCAGCACCCGCAGCTGTATCAAGAAAAAAGAAGACGATGTTAGCGATCGCTGTCTAACCCCTTGCTAAACCACCTGCCAGCTCAGATCACTCAGAGTAGGCAAGAAGTAACTCTCCGATTTCACCCAGCTATCGCCTTGTTGCTCCATCCGCCAAGCTGCATTTTGCCCTGTGGTTGCATTTCTCCAGATAAGATCGATGTCGCGATCGCCATCTACATCCAATGCATCCACCAGTTGCCAATCCAGTTTATTTAAGCTCTCCAGGAAGCTAGAGCCTTTCACAGCCGAACCTTCTAAATCCCACACTCCATTTTGCCCTGTTGCCTTATTGCGCCACAACACATTATCTCGGCCATCCCCATCAATATCAGCGGTCGTGGCAATTTCCCAATTCAAATTACTCAACACACCATCTGCTCCGAGGCCGAGCTCAGTCAGGTCCACAAAGCTAGTTTCAGGATCATCCAACGACTGGCTTAAATCCCAAGTCGCTACAGCCCCAGTCTGTTGGTGCCGCCAAAGCAGTTCAATCTCTTTATCATCATCAAAGTTGCCAGCCGTAGCTAGTTTCCAGTCAGGATCTTGTAGCTTGAAATTACGGCCTAAGGTTTGCTCTCCAACATATTGACGATCCTTGAGCAGTATAGCAATCCGTGGAAAGCTATGTGCGTTAGCTGAAAGCTGCGTCTACAACTGTTCTAAAGTCTGTGCCTGACTGAATCTGCTTGCGCATCCTGTTTTTGAGTACAAACCACTGATGCTCTATCGGGTTTAGGTCAGGA
>CALECT010000029.1 GCA_937949725.1 uncultured Pseudanabaenaceae cyanobacterium | reverse complement strand
TTCTGATTCGCTGAATCCTGCTGAGACTGGATTTGGGAGGGTGGTGGCGTCATGGTTTATGGCCTGGGAGGTCGGCGTCACACGGGGTTGGCAAATGAGTATAGATGCAGTGAAAGCGGATGTACAGGTCTAGCTAGGTCCGGGAATGGAGATAGACCAGATGTTTAGGAGCTGGCAGAGGAGCCTGGCTTGATTTTTTGCAAGGCAATTTGCAGGCCGAGGACGGTTAGTCCCAGAGCAGCAAAGGCAAAAATACCTGTGGCCATGGAGGCGATACCCACGACTAGGGTACGCACCATGCCAGAGAGGCGAATGGCAATGTAATTGTCGGAAACCAGGGGATGGGTGGCAAATTGGGTGGCGATTTTGAAGGTGAGGTTGTAAGCCCCGTAGCCTAAGAAAGCCGCGATCGCCGCTCCACTAATACATCGCCAAATGCTGGTTGGTGCTTTTTTCGCGCTAACAGATGTTGCATCACTGGTTCCAGCAATATCCTCCACTGCAACAGCCGCTCCATCAGCGGTTTTCTCTAGATCGTTTGGCTTAGCTGCGGAGTCGTCACCCATGGAAAATTCGGCCCAATCGGGCATAGCGGTAGTGGAGCAGTGTTGGAGCTGGTGAAACAAAGACTTAGACTCAGAGCGTCAAACCAGTCTCCCGCCCTAATTCTACGCTTCAACGAGCCTCACACCAGTGGCGCTAAAGGGAGCCACCCAGAGACCTAAGTCATCATCGGGCAGAGCTGACTTGACTGCTTGGACAATCGCATCGGCGTCGGCTTGGCTTTCGGCTAATGCAAAGACCGTGGGGCCTGAGCCGGACATCATCACGCCCTTGGCCTGGGGCGATCGCGCCAGGGTTTCCTTCAGCTCCTGGACCTTAGGATGCTCGGGCAGAACGACTTTTTCCAGGTCGTTGTAGAGAAGAGCGCTGATTTGCTCCAGGCTTTGGCTGCCAATGGCTTTGACCATGGGGCCGGAGTGAACCCGGCTCCGGCGGGCTGCCAGATCATCTGCTTCCCGGACGTAGGTGGATTCGAATTGTTTCCGATAGGTCTGGTAGGCCCAGGGCGTTGAGACGGATAAGCTCTGGTATTTAGCCAGCACTGCATAGTAGTTCTGCACATCCTGTAGGGGGGCAACCTGCTCGCCGCGACCGGTTGCGAGGGCAGTACCACCGCTGACGCAAAAGGGAATGTCGGACCCCAGCTTTGCCGCGAGGAGGTGGAGGTCAATGCTGGTGAGGCCTAGCTTCCACAGCATATTGATGCCCACTAAGACTGCCGCTGCATTTCCGGAGCCCCCAGCCAGCCCCGCACCCACGGGAATATTCTTCTCAATTTCAATTTTGATCCCACCAAAGCGGGCATAGGCCTCGCTGAACTCCTGGCGCATCAGGTCCGCTGCGCGGTAGGCCAGGTTGGTTTCGTCTGAAGGGACGAGGGGATGGTCGCATTTGAGGCGGATATCTTGGGTGCCCGCGCGAGCTATTGTGACGCGATCGCACAAATCCACGCTCTGCATGACCATAGCCAGCTCATGGTAGCCATCGGGGCGATCGCCAATGATTTCCAAGTACAGATTGATCTTGGCGGGGGCCAGCAGAACGCAGCGATCCATAAATAATGACGCAATAGAGAAAGTCAGACTGTCGGCATAGCAAAGCTGCACCGTAGCGAATCATATCAATAGGACCGCCAGCCCCATCACCCAAGCCTCGGTCAAGACACCCAAAAACTCTGTGCGGATATGACATTGCCATGTCCGCTCCTGCCCTGCCGTTGCCCTGACTCTAGACCTCGGTCTCTAACATTTTTGCCTCAGCGCGATCGCTCACCTCTGCTTCCACTGCGTCTTTTGACTCTGTAGCTTCTGCCGTCTCTGCCGCCACCAAGGCACCCAACTTATCGCTCAACGTAATCCATTGACGCAGCGACAGCGCCTCCCCCCGAGCCTCAGGGAAAGAACCAATATTTGTGAGAATCTCTCCCAAGACTTCGCGATCCACCACGGGCTTCAAGTTATTGCGCAGCATTTTCCGCTTCGTGGAAAAGCCGAGCTTGATCAAGGTCGTCAAGTACTTGGGATTTTGTGCAGGCTTTTCCAGGGGCCGGGGCGTTAAGCGAATCACCGCAGACTCAACCTTTGGTGGGGGCTGAAAAGCCTTGGCAGGCACATTACAAATGATCTCGCACTGGGCCAAATACTGTACCCGCAAGCTCAGGGCTCCAAATGCTTTCTTGCCTGGTTTGGCACAAATTCTCTGGGCCACTTCCTTTTGCACCAGTAAGACAATGCTTTCAAAGGTGTCGGGACGAGGGCTGGCAATCTTGCCCAGCAGACGCTCCAGTATGGGACCAGTGATGTTGTAGGGAATGTTGGCCACCACCTTATTAGGGGGCGGGTCGCCAAAGGCCGGATCGATCTCCTCAGGAAAGCGCAGTGAAAGGAAGTCTGCTTCCTGGAGCACAAAGCGCGGATGGTGATGAAAGCGTTTGCGAAGTAACTGACAAAGATCGCGATCGATCTCTACCCCTAATACTTTTTGCGTAGGCTTCAGTAATTCCTCTGTCAGCACCCCCTGGCCGGGGCCAATCTCTAAGATTCGATCTTCCTTTGAAAGCCTTGCTGCTTCTACGATCTGTTGCACAATCGCCGGACTTTTCAGCCAGTGCTGCCCAAACTGCTTTCGTGCCCTTGTGGCCATAAGTCTGCTAATTTTCTCGCTAATTCTGGAATCATCTGCTCAGATGAAATTCACAAAGGATTGATCTATGTAAATTTGCTGTTTTCCTTCCCCGCAGCAAATTCTAGCAAACCATAATGTTTTCAACGGCGTCTGTGGTGTCACGGCATCCGTCGCAGCGTCTCATTGCTTGAAGAGGTGAATTCACGGTTATGACTTACTTGTACTTTTTCTCGAACTCCAGTTTGACTCTGCGAGTTGTCGAGTATCTCAGCAATCACCCCTACTGGCCGCTACAGACGATTACTGTGGTGCACCAGATTGATGGCTGGATTGTGCAGGTTAAGTTTCGCTATCCCCTCTCCATTACTGAAGAAGGTGATTTCCGTGCCTATCTCCAGGAAATGGGTGGCCCTGTGAAGCCCAGCGCGCGTCTTCAGCGTGCCCTCCAGTCCCTAGAAGTGGGTTACTCCCCTGTGGAAGTGATGCGTTTCCACCAGGTGGCTATCGTTTCCCATGGTCGCCCCGACTGCAAGGAAATCAAAGAGTTTCGTCGCCAGTTTGTGAAAGGCTTGGGCTACTGCCCTGAGACCCTTTCCTAAGCTCAGGTTGGTAAAAGTAATGTCGTGATTCAAAGCTAAGGCAGTGGATTCCCTTCACCTCGGTCCCTACCCTCGCTTTTGAATTTCTACAGCGTAAATGCGTCTACCACGTATTGCTGGAGCGTCAGGCGGTATTCACCTCGCACAACTGCCTCGCCCAGTTTTATCGGCTGCTTTTCTTCGGAAGGCAGCCGTTTTTGTTTGTCACTCGAATTGGGGCTTTCTTTGGGAGACGTAGGGGATTGGTTTAGGGACTCGATGGTGAGCTGGCGATCGCCCTCTTCTTTGTCTTGGGTCACTGCCTTGCGCTTAGGCTCAGCGGGCTTGCCCTGACATTGCACGAGAGCCACATCAAAGCGGCAGGGCATGGTCCTGAGCTGGGGATGCTTTTTAAGAAAGAACTGCGCTGTACGCCAAAGCTTGTTTTGCTTTTGAGGGGTAATGGCGAGCAAGCCCCCCTTATCCCAGGTGCCTCGGCGGCGGGTCTTTACCTCAATGAAAGCAATCAAGGTTTCAGTCGCGCCTGAAAATCCTGGCGGCAGCTGAGCCACAATGTCTAGCTCTCCCGTAACGCAATGCCAGCGTTCCGCTAAAACGGTGCCGCCTTCGCTGCGCACCCAGTCCGCCACAAGCAATTCCCCCAGCTCGCCAATGACGAGATGGGCAGATTTGCCTTTGGGTGGGCCAGTGGGAGCGGGCTTTGAGCGGGGGGGCTGTCGAGCCATAGCGATTTCGTCGGGAGCTTGCTTGGGCGATCGCGCGATAGATATTGTGAAAAGCCTTGTTGGATCAATGGCTTGAAGTCGGAGCAGGCGGCTTTCCCTAACAGGTCATGTTTCCGGGGGACTGCCATAGCCGTTAAGCTAGATAGAGCATATCGTTCACTGCGCCCTATCCCATGCTGACTCTTTTGACCTCTAAGATTGCGATCGCCCTCAAACAAGCCCGAGGAGAATTTGCAAAAGCAGGGGTCGCCTTGGGCTTAGCGCTGATGCTGACCAGTGGATTGATTCTGAGCCTAGGGGCTACCTTGGCATTTCCGGCTCCAGCTCTGGCTTATAACTACAGCCGCGCCATTATGGATGGTCAGGACTTTCCCAATGATGATTTTGCCGGGTCAAACTTCAGCATGGCCAAGCTGCGGCGCTCTGACCTAACTGGAACGAACTTTGAAAGCGCCAACTTGTTTGGCGCTCGCATGGATGACGCCAACCTCACCGGCGCTAACCTGCGGGAAGCAACTTTGGATTCAGCATTGATGTATCGGGCTAACTTGACCAATGCTGATTTGACTGGAGCCTACGCCATGAATACGGTGTTCGATAACGTCATTATTAATGGTGCTGACTTTACCGATGTGCTGCTAGAAGGTCAGGTATTGAAGGGCCTCTGCGAATTGGCTGAGGGAACGAATCCTACGACGGGGAACAAGACTCGGGATACGTTGATGTGTGATGACATGGGCTTCTAAGCCATCGAGTTGATGAGCTGTAATAACGGTTTTGGACTCGCCGCAATGTGTTTGTTGGCGGGTTTTGTTTGGGAATGGATTGAAGTGGCGTGATCAGCCCTTGTCTTGATGTTGGCGATCGCGAAGCAAGCTTCTGTGACGATGACTCCATCCCATAAATTCGGCCTTTGGTCGAGACACTGTCTTGCCCTAGTTAATCCCGATTAATAGACCATTTGAGCTGGCTCCGCCTTTGCTCTATGGTCAAGGGTGGAATGAGTTGAGACGGATTAGACATGCTCAAGCCCTGTGGAATCGTGGTTGCTCTGGCTGTAATGGGATTAGGAGCTGCTGCTCCCTCTGCTTTGGCTGAGACTGTGATGGAGAGAGTGTCTCGCACAGGCGTTTTGCGTGCTGGAACAAATCGCACGGCCAAGCCTTTCTCCTTTATCGACGATCGCGGCGAGGCCTTTGGCTATTCCGTTGATATGCTGCGGCTCATTCGCGATGAGCTGTCCCAAGAGTTGGGTCGCCCCATCAAGCTACAACTTACTAGCATTGATTCCGATGGTCGCATTCCTGCCATTACCCAGGGCAAGGTCGATATTATTTGCGATGCCAGTAGCTTTACCTGGAAACGCGATCGCCAGGTGGATTTCTCCCTCAGCTATGGCGTCACGGGCACGCGCCTCCTCGTTCGCAAAGACAGCAATATTTCGGGTGAGCCCGATTCTTTAATCGGCAAGCGGGTGGCCGCCCTGCCCGGTACAACAAACGAAGCCGCCATTCGTCGCGTACAGCCCAAGGCAGAGGTTGTGCTGTTTGATGAGCGGGCAGAAACCTACCTAGCGCTGCAAAACGGCAAAGTGGATGCATTGGCTGCGGATGGCATTTTCCTTGAAGCTTGGTTAGACAAGAACGTATTTGCCTCTCAATTTGAAATTCCGGGCTATCCCTATTCCCGTGAAGGTGTCGCTTGCATGGTGCCTGAAAATAACTCAGCCCTGCTCAATAGCGTGAACTATTCCATTGCCAGCTTTATGCAGGGGGTGGTCAGTGGCGAGGCTGACGATTTGGCTATTTTTGATCGCTGGTTTGGAGAAGATAGTGTGGTGCCTCTGAGCCAGGATTTGCGAGGATTGGCCTTGGAGAATATGCGCTTGGTGCTGGATTTCCATGAAGCATTGCCAGCGCGAGCACCTGCTGCGAGCGTGAAGCCTGTTGCTCCGACGAAGCCAGAAGCGTCTAAGCCTCCAGTGGGCTGGCCGTCTTTGCTCAACTAAGTGACTGCTCAAAATATGGCTACTCCCACAGATTTTCATCCTGGGAGGAGTCATACTAAATCCGGTTCGGTGACCCCCGATTCCCGTCAGTTTGTCGGTAGGGGCGAACCGCTGTTCGCCCGCAGAGAGTTTAGGGGGACAGCTATTAGGATTTGGTATCAGAGCTTGGTCGGTTCTGTCTCTGTTTGAGCTGCTGCTTGAATAGCCAATTCACTCAGCTCGTTGGACATCTCTCCGGAGAGGGGAATGTCTCCTTCCTTGGTCTGCTTTGTTTCGGTAGTGGCTGACTTGAACAGTTGAGCAGACTATTCCAGGTCGCTACTACCGACATCTCCAGGACGTTTTTGATCGAGCTGGATCGCCTGGTCCAGGGCCGTTTTGACCCTAGCCCGTTCGACGTAGGGAGCTAGGTTAACCGCACTAACCCCGGTGAGCAAGCTGAGGTTATCGATGGACATGCCCCGCACCAGCATGTCCACTCGCCAGGTTTGCTGGGCTTGTTGAACGGTGAGGTCACTGCCAAATTTTTTGGTGCAGGCCTGCCAACGTTCAGCGATCGCCTCTGCCGTCAAAGGGTTATCCGCTTCATTAATAAACAGGCTGGGGTTATTGTCCTTGCGGTTTTTGAGCCATTGGGTCAGGGGATTCTTCTGGTAGGAGCCATAGCGCTTGCCCAGGATCCATTGGTTGATGGGGACTGTTCGAGGGGCAGCATTGCCCGGCAGGGTTGTGGGGATGCGCAGGAGTTGCTGGGTGCGATCGCAGCTGTGGTGCTGTCGCTCCAAAGCTGCGACTTCTGCTGGAGATAGACCCGCTCCAAAGAGAACGTAGATCAGGGCATAGTCCTGATGACCTCGCTCTTTACCTTGGCGCAGGAGGTCGTGAACCAAGGGAGCGGGGAGGTCTTCAATGATTTCTGGCTGGGCGTTGACCGTGACGGTTTGATGGTTTGTGGTGGCGTGATGAGAATTGTAGGTGTCACTTGCAGGGCTTTGTACAGCTCCGCGCAGAAATAGGCCCACGAGGTTTTCTAGGAAGTCCTGGCGATCGCGCCAAAGTAGATGAACTCCGCTGGTGAACTCCAGTACGGCATAGCCCAGGATTAGGCTGTTGAGAAGGCTGGCAATGTTTTCTGCCGAGAGCGTTGTCTTCAGTTGCCCCCGCTGAATCGCAGCGTCTAAATATTGAGCGACAAAGCGATTGGCCTGGGTCAGCTCGCGACCAATGGCCTGGCGGTGCTCTGGGGCATACTGGCCCGATTCGCCCACAAGGGAACGAACAAAATCTGGCATGGATTCCAGTGCTTCCAGGCGACCATTGGCATAGTCTCGTAAAGCCTGGTCTAACCCACTGACCTCTCTTGCTTGCTGCAACAGAGCTTCGCCAACGTTACTTAAGACCTCCGTTTCCTCGATCGCGGCCAGCATCAGCCCATGCTTGTTGCCAAATTGCCGAAAGATTGTGACCTCGTTAACCCCGGCGCGATCGGCGATCTGGCGCGTAGTCGTTTCGGTTACGCCTTGACTGGAGAAGAGGTCCAGAGCCGCATCAATTAATTTCTTACGGGCGGGAGAGCGTTTTGGCATGGGCCAGAGGGCAAGAGAAAGCGAAGCGGGTTGATCACAGACCGACTAAAAGCAAGGCTCTAAAGGCCTGTATGCAAGCACTACTGTAATCGATCTCTGATTTAATGTAAGTATCACTTGCAGATTGAGTTTTGTGTTGCTATAGTCGTGGATGTAAGCGGCACTTGCAAATGTGGTCTCCATCTTAGCAAGGGTTGCAAAGTCTTGAATGACTGGGTAATTGAGTCCCGCTTACTAAAGTTTTATCGTTCGCAAGAGCGTACTGGGATTCGAGAGTGCTGAGCTATTGGCCCGGCCTTCTTGCCCAAGAGAAATTCACGGATATTTCCTTCCATGACAGCCACCAATCTCATGCCCCCTGCTGCTAAAAAGCCGCTGCCGCCCCGTATGGCTCCCGAGACGCCAAATCCCCGTCCGCCTTTGAGCTGGCCTTCGGTTATTTTCTTCGGCGCGTTCCACGGTCTAGCCCTGCTGGCTCCTTGGTTCTTCTCTTGGAAAGCTTTGGGTGTGGCGGTCTTCCTGCACTGGCTGTTTGGCAGCATTGGGATTTGCCTGGGCTACCACCGCTTACTGGCTCACCGCAGCTTTAAGGTTCCCCAGTGGCTGGAGTACATCATCGCGACGATCGGTGCATTGGCTTTGCAAGGTGGTCCTACATTTTGGGTTGGTGGTCATCGTCAGCACCATGCCTTTACTGAACATGTGAATAAGGATCCCTACTCCGCCGATCGCGGTTTTCTCTGGAGTCACTTCTTCTGGCTGATTTATCCCAGCAAAGATACCTTCGACCAGCATTCCTACAACAAGAAGGCTCCTGACTTAGCTCGTCACGCCTACTACCGTTGGTTGGATAAGTACTTCCTCACGCTGCAAATTCCTGTCGGCATTGCGCTGTACCTGATTGGTGGTTGGTCCTTCGTTATCTACGGTGTGTTTGTGCGCTCCGTGATCCTCTGGCACTCCACTTGGTTGATTAACTCTGCGACCCACATGACGGGCTACCAGTCCCATGATGCTGGCGACAACTCTGGCAACGTTTGGTGGGCTGCGCTCCTAACCTACGGTGAAGGTTGGCATAACAACCATCATGCTTTCCCTAAGGTCGCTAAAGCTGGCTGGAAGTGGTATGAAGTGGACAGCACCTGGTGGGTGATTAATGGTCTGCGCAAGGTTGGCTTGGCAACCAAAGTTGTTCTTCCCCCTGCTGAATTGCTCAAGTAGATTGACTGGCTGAAAATGTGAATTGGAAAGCGGTGGTTGCCCTGGGGCGATCGCCGCTTTTTGCTTGGATTGTTGTGATCGTAGGGCCAAAGCATTGAGCCTCAATGCTGTAACCGTCTTTCAAACGTTCATACGGAACAGGAATTGATTAATGCCTGAATCTCATCCACCAAAAATCGACACGTAGGGGCTGGGTTTCCCTGCCCCTCTTGGTTTCGGCGCAGCCGGGTAGGGAAACCCTACCGCTACCGTAGAATTTGGGTTTATTAAATTCGCGTTCCTACCCAATGCTTTACCCCGACCAAATCTCTCAACACTTGGAAAGGAAAAACGGTTCGCTCAACGTTGTAGATGACGTTGAGCGAACCGTTTTCTTGAGCTCAATTCAATTGCCGCTGTCTAAGCCGCTTGCTCTTCCTTTGAAGCCTTGCCACCCTTTGACTTCGCCGCAGACAATGCCGTCACAATCTCCTCGTCCATAAAGCTCAACTCATTGAGAATCAGGTCGTGATTCCCTGATGAATTCTCTGCCCAGTTATTCACCTTCACCCTTGCCTCCGCTAATCCCTTAATGCTCTTTGCAAAGCTCTTTTGGGAGACAGCTTCGCATTCCTCTTCGCTGAGATGGCTGCCCTCCGTGTCGATCACCTTGAGCACTAACTCTTTGTACTGCTGGGCATCTCGGTAAGCATTGGCAAGGGAGACCTTGAGCTTTGCAAGCTCCAGGACTTCCGTGGCTGCCAGGAGAATGTCAGCTTGCTCAGGGGATTCGGGGGTGGGCTGTTGTTTGCTCATCTCAACTTCTTTAGGGGACGGAATATAAATTAGGTCTTGCTCGCTCAAGCCATTGAGGAAACATTCTTGATCATCAAAGGGGGGAGCACCTTCTTCAAACTGCTCCATGAGCTGGTCAAAGACCCGTTGGCGGTTGCGGGGACTGTTCTTGGCAGTGGCACCCCGCAGCATTACTAAGAACGCGCCTCGGTCGAGAGCTTCTCGATCAAAGGGAGCGGCATAGGTAGGGCCTTGGGCTTTCAATCGGCACTCCTGGACTTATCCTGCGTGGGAACGCAATGAGATAGTACAGCAGTTCGGCAAAAATGGTGTTTGCTTGCCCGGATTTCGGTAAATAATCTTAAGAATTTTGAGGAAGGTTTCTCACCTTGGGGGCAGCATTAGCAGTCGAGTTCTTCACAGGCAGCGATGCTGACCCATTCGCTGGAACCGTCCTCCCAATGCTCTTTTTTCCAAATGGGAGCTTGGTGCTTGAGGTTGTCGATCCCATATTGGCAAGCCGCAAAGGCCTCTCCCCGATGGGGGCAGCCTACAGCCACGATGACGCTTATCTCGCCAATGGTGAGGTGGCCAGTGCGATGGTGAATGACCACGCGATTTACATCGGGCCATTGCTGACGAATTTGTTGGGCCAGCTGCTTGAACACATTGAGAGCCATGGGCTCGTAGGCCTGGTACTCCAGCGATGACACTGGCTTTCCGTCGGTTTGGTTGCGCACGGTACCGCTCATGAGTACCACTGCGCCGTTGCCAGGGGCATCCGCGAGGGCATAGGCCTGGTCTAGGTCCAGCGGGGCAAAGGTTATGGCAAAGTTGTCTGGATTTGGCATTTGCCCCAAGCGATGAGTGGTTGCTTGAGGAGTTGTAGGAGTCGATGGTTTAACTGGCACAGGCAAAAGGGGTATCCGGGGGAATACGCAAAGATGGAGCTGTAGCTCCTTTCTGTGATGTTACTGGTTTTCTTCTATGGCTATCGATTTATTCGCTGCCAGGTTTGGTTCTGGTTCGTGCTGGGCTAAGGCCTCTGGGACATTGGCGATTGCTCTAGTCCTCACCCTCGCAGGCTGCAAATCTCCAGAAAAGCCCACAGCTACAACACCAGCTGAGACCTCTCCTGCAGTCACTTCTGGACCAACTCCTAACTCAAATAGTTCAGGAACATCTGAGCCTGGTGAAACATCCCAAGTCATTGGTGAGCCCATTGTTTCGGAGCATGAGCTAATTCCCGGTCGCCATTGCTATGCCATCAACTCTGAGACCCTAACGGGTGCCATTGGCCTAACCGTTAGGGCTGACGATAGCGTGGTCGGAGAAAGCCAGGCTACTGTCCACAACGAAGTCGCAGGCTATTACACCGGCTATGGCCAGATCCTGAGCGGGGCAATCAACAAAGATCAGCTCACCCTAGACCTCACCTCCTATATCGAAGGTGACGTTCAGCAAGCCCAAGAGACCTGGGCTGTGGGCAATGACCAGCTCGACAATGGCCGCGATATTTATGAACAGGTGGATTGTTCCGTCGTCCAGGAGCAGCTCGATCTGCTGGGCGAGATCATTGGTCAAACCGAGGGGGCGCAGCTAGAAGAGGCTGATGCGCCTGCCAATGATTTAACCGAAGGTGCAAATTTTGTTCGAGTTCGACGCTTGTCCTTTGCCCCTGGGGCAACCCTAGGCAGGGTCGAAGATGCGGTTGTGCGTGCTGATCGCGATGAGTATTTGGTGGGAGCTGCTGCAGGGCAGACGATGACGCTTTCTATTTCCGCGTTGGAGGATAACGCTGTGTTTGGCGTTGTCGCGCCTGATGGCTCTGTGTTGGTGGATGAAGAGACCACTATCGCGCTGGAGCTTCCTCAATCTGGGGACTACAGCATTGTGGTGGGTGGTACGCGAGGCAATGCCAGCTATGGCTTAGAAGTCGAAATTCGCTAGCGATAGATATGACAGAGCCTCCAGTATCAGCAAGATAATGGAGGCTCTGCAACGCCCTAATTGGCGCTATTGAAATCTGTTGGATGGCCTAGGATAGCTCGTCTTCAGCTTTTTTATCCATGCGAACGATCGCAATTTTTTTAGGTGTGCGGTGGCGGTTCAAAGGCTCACCGTCCAATAATTCAATGCGGCCAGACTCACGAATGCAAGAGAGGTGCCAGCGCTGGTTGATGATCTTGCCCGGTAGGAATCCTGCAACGGTGATGTAAGTGTGACTTTCACCTTTGGGAACCTTGACCAAGATCTCGCCGCCGCCTTGGTTGACGATCACGGCATCCATTTCAAATTCACCTTCGACATCCCAGGGGTTAACCGTGCTGCCTTGGAGCGCCTTGTCGCTGGAGCGATCGCTGTTGCGAGCTACGGCCAGACGGCTGACCGATTCTGGAGTTGAAGTTGTCATTGTGAATTGTGAACGTTTTTGTTGGATTGTGTCAGCAAGCTTCTCTAGCTTAAGCACAGAGCTGCACTGCGTCCAAGCGTTTGGGGATACCTTGTCAGTGACTTTTTATTCAATCACGACCCTGAAGCCTTCGGCACCAAGGGTGTCAATTTCGCGAAATCCCTTGAAAATCGCTCCTTTTCCGCTGCAATTGAGTTCTGCTGTACCTAGAGAATAGGAGCGCTGGGGCACAAGACAAAATTGATGGGAACCATCCCAAAGACGAGGCATGCTTCCTTGCACCGCTGGGGTCCCAGTATAGGCGTAAAAATAGTAATAGCGCTGTTCTAAGGGCTGATCCAGGATTGTTATGCAACTCAGACTTTGTTCTTTGGGCAAGCGGTACCAGCCCTGGGAGACCCAGTCTTCAAAGGCGACATCGAGAATTTCACTGCGCTGGTGGTAGGCGATCGCAATAAAGATATCGGCATCGCGGGGCTCATTGTCTTCGGCACAAAACTGTAGCCCCACAGGACGCTCCGCCAAGGCAGGCTGGGCTGACCCCAGAGACATTGCACCGCCCCACAGCATGAGGGCTAAAGCTAGGCGTCGGTATTTGGGGGAGCCGCACCATTTTTTGTAAAACGCCTGGGGCGCGAGGCTAAATGACTGAAATGTCATGGGTTGAGGATGGGAGGTTGCCGCTACTTTAACGATTCCCATAGCTGCCTTGTATGAACCGCTCTTTAAGCCTTTCGCCTAGGAATTAAAGATATGGTGGGCTTCCCCTAGGCGCTGGGTAGCCTGGGTATATTGGAATTTCAATTCTCTCGCCCAAGTGATGGCGCTGAATTGATGCTGGCTCGACTAGATGTGTTTGGAGCCCCGCTTCCCCCGGCGGCCATGGTTGACCTGCACCCTCTTTTGTTGTTTGTACTGCCTCATTAGCCCTGGCTGAACTGATTGATGTTCATGGGCTGATGTTTAGAAATGAGCTTGCTGTTTCTTTTTGCAGTAATACACAACAGCTTTTGGCGATCGCTGAATTGCTTCAGCCCCACCACTCTCTAGCAGGTTTAGGCCGATGACCCTCAGTTGCGAAGACGCATGCCAGCGGCTGCAACAGCATTTTGATCAGGAGAGCTACTACCTCGCTGCAACGCTGCTGTCCAATCGTTTGGTTAAGCATGGCTATGTGGCGACAGTGGAATTGTTTAAAGAAGCAGGTGGCTATGAAAAAGCACCGGGCATTCTCCAAGCGGCGCTGATGGCGATTAAGGAGTCACCGGAGGGGGAGATTATTGTCAATGCGCTCCATAGTCCATTTAGCTGCCACTTAGTGAGTGAAACTCCGGTAGATGGCCCCAGCATTACCTACACCGTGGGCCTGTGGAATAGCTTTTGGCATCCTGAGATGGTTTGTGTGGGGATGAATCCCATGGTGGCTCGGCTGTTGATCAATCTCTATGCTGAGCGGGTCGCCGAAGGTACACCGCCGCCCTTGAATGAGCCCATTAGCGGTGGGGCGATCGCGCAAAACCAGCTCCTGTTCCAGGTTTGCAGTGACGAGGCGAAAGAACAGCACATGGCCAAGGCAACTTGGTTTAACAGCGGCAGCAGTTACTCCGCTATTCAGATGATTTGGCAGGACCAGCAGCAGCGTTGGCCTTGGGATGAAGGCTTCAGTGCCGATGAGCAGCAGCTATTGCTGGTGCGCTAGATAATTGATATGGATGAACTTGTAGGGACGGGGGTGCCGCCCTGCTGCCTTTGTTTGGGCGATTCCGGGCAGGGAAACCCTGCCCCTACCGTTGCGATCGCTCTCTGTTGAATCTCGGATTACTGCTGCCCCGGAATGGGAATGGTGGCTGGATCAGTGACGGTGGCTTGGCCGCTGGGTGGCTGGACTTGAGGCGGAAGCTTGGGGGGAGCAGGGAGTGATGGCTGGCTAGGCGTTGTGGGTGCTGCAACTGAAGCAGGTGCTGGCTCTGCAGCGGGTGCTTCTGCTGTGGGCGCAACGGGGGCAACGGTGGGAGTTGGGTTGGTCCAGTAGCTGATGCTGGGATTGAGAGGTTGAAGCTGGGTGTTGGGATAATAGAAATTGAGGATTCTGCTATGGCTCCAACCCAGGCGAGAAAGATTGTAGGAGCCGGTTTGGCTCATGCCCACGCCATGACCCAGTCCGCCGCCGATAAATTTATAGCCGGTGAGTCGTTTATTGCCATCGACTAAGGGCTCTAGGTAGGAGAGCAAACTGTTCGGCGCTTCAAAAGCACGAATCATTTCGTCCTTGACCAAGACGATATCGCCTCTGTCGGTAACGACTTGAAGCTGCTGAATGCGTCCGCCCTTGGCTCGCTTGAGGACTTGGATTGACTGGATTGTGTCAAAGTCCGCGAGGGGATGTTGCTTACCCTCTAGGTATTTTCTAAGTTCCTTGTTGAGGTCTGGCAGGCTTGATTTTGTTGTCCAGCGGAAGTAGTTCCAGCCATCTTCGTTGAAGCCTTGGCGCAAGTTGATGAATTGACGGAAGTTCTGCTCGTTGGAGAGGTCGCGGCTGGCGAGACTCCAAGCCCCTTGGACAGAATCCACCACGGGCTGGAGGTAGGGGCGCGGGGCTCCATTCCAAACGTCGGTGAAGGCTGCGGTGACGCCTCCAGTGGTGGAGGAGTAGACGGCGTCGATTAGTTCATTGTTGTAGGTGAGGACTTGGCCGCGAGTGGCGGCGATCGCCTGGTCGGCCCTAGGCAAGTTATCTTTCCAGCCAAAGTAAACCTGGCACTGAGTCGTGGCGCACATTTCATAGTCATCCACTTCAAAGCGCCGCAAATTTCGCAGCGCATAGGTGCGGGCCAACACGGTTTGGGCTTCTACGGCAGTTTGGGGAGCACTGGGGCCAATCTCATGGGGTACGACGCCGCGCAGATAGTCCTCGATCTCAACGTTGTTGACCAGGGTATAAGTCCCGTAGGAATTGGGCTGGAGGCGGAGGTCGCCAGGGTAGGGCACGCCGTTGACTAGGACGGTTCGACCGCCACTGGAGATTTCTATTTCGTCCCGGCTGTAGCGGTAATAGTTGGCTACGGCACTGGCTTGGGGAGCTGTCTCTAGGACCTTGCTATCTAGATAGGGACCGCTGATGCCCTGCTGGGTGATGCTGTCCAGTAGCAGACGGCGCAGAAGCGGTGTGTGATAAACGTCGCGCTTCGCCCAGACTTGCCAGCCTTTTGGCTGGGCCATTTCCACCGCAATGCCCTTGGCTCGCCACTGATTGGCGCTGTCTTCCGCGCTTTCGAAGCTGCGATGGGTGCTAAGGACAAGGCGCTCGTAAAGCTCTGGAGCCTCAAGGGGCCGCTGCTGGATATCTAGGCTGAGCTGGTTGGTCGTGAGGTTATCGACGCCACCGTCAGCGCGCTGCATGACAACGGTGAGCTGGTCACCTGCGGGGGCCTTAATCTCAATTGTGTCATCCGCTTCGCTGCCAAACCGCTGGATGATACCGACCTTGATCTCTGGATTGAGAGGCTGGGCCGCAACGGGATTGGGCAGTATTCCTAGGCTGATTACCCCCAATGTCGTGAAGACAGCGGTGATGGGTGCCTGTAGAGGGGATAAGGTCATGCTCATAGGAAGGTGGGGGCGGAGAAGCGCAGTGTTAATTAAAGCACTCATCAATAGGAGATTTTAAGGGCCTATTGGCGGAGTTGATGAGTTGTGGGACTGGCCGTTTGGTTTGTCATCGCTGGGTTACTCTCCATCAATGATTTCGTGGGATCAGGGCATCTCAAAATATTTGCTAGGAAGTGTAAAGGCAGGTGTTATAAACCGTGATTTTAAATAAAAGTCGAGTGTGATTTATGGCCACGCTCTGACCTGATTGAGATGCTGTTATTCTCATCCAGGCTTGCTGTATCAGGCCTGGACAGATCCAGGTGAGCTGCCCCAATGTGACCCGTGATGTACAGCTTAGGAGGCTGTAATTCATCGACGAAGGTCGTAGCAGGACAGTTTCCACCTTGGCCAAATTCCACCTATGTTATGAGCCTGTCATCAGCCCCTATCATGGAATTTGGGCGCGATAGGCATAGGTTCTAGGTGGTTGTTGATCTGAACCCTGCTTCGCCTCATCGCTCTGTCGAATGACGCCGCTTTTGTCCGTGAATCTTTTTCGCTATTACGAAATTCTAGGACTGCCGCTCCATGCCAGCATGGATGAGATCAAGCGAGCCTATCGCAGCATGGCCCGTGCTTCCCACCCCGATCGCTTCACGGATCCCGACGAGAAGGAAGTTGCGGAAGTCAAGATTAAGTTGATCAACGAAGCCTACGAATATTTCAAGGCTCATCCTCCTAAGGGAGGTTCGACCGCTGCTAACGGGAATTCTTCTGCCTGGCCCCGTCGCGATCGCCAGTCGCCCAATTCTTCTTCCAGCTCCTCAACGCGACCTCCGGCCCAGCCATCATCACGCCCATCGCCAGGGCCATCGGCTCGATCCTCTGGCAAAGGACCACCGTCCTATAAGCGTCCTGGCTCAAGCAAGTCCCCCGGTCCTGCTGCGGATCCCTTCCATGGACGTCCCTTTGGCCGTAGTGGTAAGCCGTCTTCTGAGCAGCCTGGCGATCGCGATGCAAAATCCAGCGAGCCCACCCGCTCTGCCAAGCGAGAATCTGCTTCTAGAGCCCCCCAAGCCGCATCGCGCTCCCAAGCTGAACCCAAACCTCGCTATGTTCACCCCAATTCTGGCAAGACCGCTTCGGCTCGCAGCGGCGGCCCCAAGCCGTTTAACCGACCTTCGTCATCTGGGCGGGGAGCCCATTGGCGTTGTGTGGATACTTGGAGCAGTTTCGATGGGGGCGTGAATGCGATCGCTCTCAGCAAAGACAACCGCACCCTCTTCACCGCCACGAAGGACCACTATTTCCATCGCTGGAGCCTGCAAACGGGCCGCGTCCTGGACCAAATGCGCAGTCAGCATGGTCCCATCCTGGCCCTGGCGATTCACCCCCATCAGCACATCTT
The DNA here is from genome assembly GCA_937949725.1 of uncultured Pseudanabaenaceae cyanobacterium. Classification (GTDB taxonomy): domain Bacteria; phylum Cyanobacteriota; class Cyanobacteriia; order PCC-9006; family JAAUQQ01; genus JAAUQQ01. The sequence continues at coordinate 29,044 of CALECT010000029.1, read as the reverse complement.
GGCGACGGGCAGCCGCGAAGGCTTGATCCAGCTGTGGCATTTGCCCAAGATTCGCCATCTGGATGATCTCTCTGCCCACGATCGCACCATTCGTGGCTTAGCGTTTAGCGGTGATAAGAAGACCCTCGTGAGTGGTGGAGCCGATGGTCAGGCTTGTCTTTGGGACATTAATAACAGCCGCATTTCAAAGCAATGGGCTCCGGGGGAGGGGGCTATTTGGTCCCTGGCCCTGAGTCGCGATGGTAAGACTTTGGTGACGGGGATTGTCGATGAGCCGATCCAGGTCTGGCAGGGGCAAACGGGCAAGCGATTGCTGACGCTGGATAACAGCAGCTTGGTGGATCCGCAGTTACAGATCAGCCCGGATAGTGCGCTGTTGGCAGCAGGGGGGAGTGATGGCCGTATCCATCTCTGGTCATTCCGGGATGGCAGTTTCCAGCGCCAGTTCTTGGGATTGCAGGGGCCGGTTAAGGCGATCGCGTTTAGCCCCAATGGTCAGCTCATTGCCGGTGGCGGTGAGGATGCCAGTATCCGCATTTGGAATTTGCATAACGGCGAGCTGGTAGCGGTGCTGCCAGACCATGAGGGGACTGTGACTGGGCTGTTGTTTAAGTCCAATGGGAGTCAGTTGATTAGTTCCAGTGGCGATCGGTCCGTGCGCTTCTGGGCGGTGGCTTAGGGGGCAGACACCCGGTGTTTCAGAAAACACTGGGTGTCTGGGGAGCTTTTATTGCATCTGAGCGCTAAGTTTTTTCCACTTTCCCATCCACAAACGGCGTTCCCCAGTAAGTCCAGTTCTCCTTATTGAATGGTGCACGCCACTTCTTGATCAGCGCTGACTCTAGGCGCTGACGCGATCGCGTCTCCTTAGGCGCATGGGGCCAAAAGCCAATGCCCAGCCTCGTCGGCAACTCATGCTCGTAATGGCTCTGGCGATAGTTTGCCAAGTAGCGCTTGCAATCGTGAACGCCCTTCCAGCGCTGGTTTGACTTCACCGTCTCCCCCACATACAGCAGCAGCATTGCATCGTAATCAATCACGAAATACAGGGCTGCCCCACCTTCATCGGCGCTGGGCGTCTGCCAGAAGTTGATATTGCGTTGCTCCAGCTCAAAGGGCCTGATTGTCTCTGGATCAGGCTCTTTGGAGGGAATGGCATTACCAAATAGATCGACCTGCTCGGGAGCCGGAGAAAATTCAACCCGTTCTTGAAAATCAATGATGCGAATTTTCCAGCTCACCAAGGCTTCAGCGCTCATCTTGGGCGTCAAGTTATCGACGCGGTAGCCCTGGGTTTGCCACTTCTCTGAAGCAGTGAAGAGGGAGAGTTGATCGGTCACAATGGCGTCCTGTTTAAGCGTCCAGGCGATGGAATTGAGCTATATCCCCTTGGTGGCGGTGGGGCTTGGGCTGGTATTCTGCGGGCAAAGCGATCGCTTCGTAAGCTGCTATCGGTATGGTCTGGCTCAGTCAGTAGGTCAATGAACAACTCGACGTAGCTGAGCCACATCTAGCGTTTTAATCGTGGTTTTGGCTAGCCGCTCCACTATATCAGTTTGCTTTTGTTAGAAAATTTATGGGGAGATTCTTCCTCAAGTTCGTCACTGTTCCCTGTCGTTGCGGTTTCTCGTTTATGGCTTTTCGTCGCTCTTGGTTTCGCTCCATTGCTTTGCCCACTGCTGGATTTCTAGCGAGTGCTGGGCTGGCTGGCTGTGTGGTTTCTACGTCAGGAGATGTTGCTTTTATTGGCGGACAGGAAGCGATGGCTCAACCCAGCAACAGTCAACGAGATGGTGATGGCCTGGTGTTTGAAATTCACCGCTTGGCAAAGGCTGAAGTCTATCTGCTGCGAGTGCCAGCGGGCTCTGGTTTTGTCGTAGAGCCTGTGGTGACTGATGGTTTAGCCAAGCTACCTTCCTTTGCTCAGGATCCGGATGTAGTGGCGGTGATTAACGGTGGATTCTTTGACCCTAAGAATCAGCAGACGGCTTCCCATGTGATTCGCGATCGCCAGGTACTGCTGGACCCCAATCAGAATATTGATCTGGTGACGAATGTGAACGTTGCCAGCTACATGGCTCAGATTCTCAATCGCAGTGAGTTTCGTCGCTATGACTGCGGGGGCTTACAGCGTTATGGCATTGAGTTTCATGATGGGGCTGCGCCAGTGGGTTGCGATCGCCTCGATGCCCTAGGCGGCGGTCCGCAGCTCTTGCCCACCATGACCCATCAGCAAGAAGCCTTTTGGGATGTGGTCAATGGCAAGGTAGTGCGCAATCCCATTGGTATGACCTACCCCAATGCCCGCAGTGCCATTGGTCTTGAGGCAGATGGAACCGTGCTGCTTGCCATGGTGGCGCAAGTACCTGCCCCTGCTGCACAGACACCATTCCCGGCCCCAGCGCCGCCTGCTGGAGATGGACAGGCTATTCCCATTACGCTGCCCCCTGCGAATGTGACCCCCGAGGCTCCTCCTTGGCGGAGCGGGGTGACCCTGGAAGAAATGACTGAGTTCCTCAAGGCTCAAGGCGCCGTAGAAGCCTTGAATCTGGACGGAGGCAGTTCCTCGGCGCTGTACTACAACGGACGGACTTACTATGGCCGCTTGAATAAGGAGGGCCAGACCGTGCAGCGCTCTATTAAATCTGCCTTGGTGGTGCGTCGCCGGTTGCCCCTTAATTGACAAAAATACGCTGTGATAAGGGCTGCTGTTCCTCCTGTGTGGAAACTTTCTGCCGTTGGTAAACGACTTTTCAATCAGACAGATATTAAATGCTTAGAGAGTTATTTAAGTATTTACCCTGAAATAGTTGGATGCAACTGTATTATTTTCCTTGAGATGAAGATTGGATACTTCCTAGCTTGAAGTCAAGCTTGGACTTGGCAATCCTCCTCTATTTCGATCGCTCCGTTCCCATCTCAGACTGGTCTTTTCAATGACCCTTTCCCAGCCGTCACCAGATTTAGCTGTGACGCCTCGGTTTGCGCCACGCTTCTCATTGCGATCGCTGCTCATCGTTCCCTTTGTGTTACAAACCCTAGGAACAGTAGGCCTTGTAGGCTTTCTATCCTTCCGTAATGGTCAAGCAGCAGTTCAAGACATGGCGACCCAGCTGCGGGAAGAAAGTAGCCTGCGGGTGCAGGAGCATTTAGAGCAGTACTTAGGTCATCCCATGGCGGCAGTGCAGAGCAATGCTGCTGCGGCTAATCTGGGGCAATTAAGCCTAGAGGATACTGCCAATACCAGGGCTTTTCTTTTGCAGCAGACTCGCATCTTTCCCACCTTAGATGGTGTGTATTTAGGGGATGAAACGGGACGATTCCTCTGTATTTGTGCGGCTTCTAAGGGGGAAGCTGTGGAAAAGATTGTTACATCTGTGCCGGAGCGCCAGGTCTATAGCCTCACCCCCCAGGGGGAGCGGGACGAGTTACTTGAGCAGCATCGCTACGACCCGAGGCAGCGGCCTTGGTATCAAAAAAGTGGGGGTCGCAGTCAAGCCGTTTGGAGTGATGTTTATACCTTCACAGATGGAGAGTTGGGGATTACGGCAGCAGCTTCCTTTGACGGAGGGGATTGGCTAGGAAGAGGGGTCGCAGGGGTTGACCTGCGCTTGGACCAAATCAACCGCTTTCTCCAGCAAATTGAGATCAGCCCCAACAGTGAAATTTTTATTGCCGAGCAATCTGGAGAGTTAATTGGTAGTTCGATTGAGAGCGAAGAGGATGCTGACCGCTTTGCTTTGGAAGATGTGAATGAGCGCCACAGGGCGATAGAAAGTGAGAATGCTTTGGTGCAGGCCACGGCAATGCACTTACAAGATGCCTTTGGGGAGCTGGCTTCTATTCAAGGCAGTCAGCAATCAGACTTTACCCATGGGAGCGATCGCCATTTTGTTCAAGTATTGCCTTACCGCAATGCCCAGGGCTTAGATTGGCGCATCGTGGTGGTGGTGCCTGAAGCAGATTTTATGGGCCGGATTCATGACAATACTCGGACCACGCTTCAGCTCTGCTTGCTAGCCTTAGTTGGCTCGACCCTGTTTGGCCTGTTGCTGTCCCAAGCCATGAGCCGCTCCATCGAACGCACTAGCCGAGCAGCAGTGGCGGTTGCTGGTGGAAATTTTGATCAGCGCCTGGCGGGTAGCTACATCAGAGAGGTGGAACTCTTAGCTCGCTCCTTTAACCGCATGGGGCAGCGCCTCAGTCAGTCTTTTGCGGCTTTAGAGGAAGCCAATGAAACTTTGGAGCAGCGCGTGAAAGATCGCACGGCTGAGCTGCGTAAGGAGCATGATCGCGCCGAAAAGCTACTGCTGAATATCCTGCCGCGCAAGATTGCCGATCAACTCAAACGAGATGGTAATCCCATCGCCCGTAGCTTTGATGAAGCGACTATTTTATTTGCAGATATTGTGGGCTTCACGCCCCTGGCGTCGCAACATTCACCTACGGTCCTAGTGGAGGTCTTGAACCGTTTGTTCTGTGAGTTTGACAATCTTGCAGAGAAGCATCGCTTAGAGAAGATTAAGACGATAGGAGATGCCTACATGGTGGCGGCAGGCTTGCCAGAGGAGCGGGATGACCATGCCCTGGCCATCGCTGATATGGCGATGGATATGCTGCGGGTTTTAGAGGACTTCACCCATGATTTAGGCCAGCCCCTGCAAATCCGCATTGGCATCAACACAGGCAAAGTGGTGGCCGGTGTCATTGGCAAAAAGAAATTTATTTACGACCTCTGGGGGGACTCGGTAAATATTGCTTCTCGCATGGAGTCCTCCGGTGAGCCAGGCCAAATTCAAGTGAGCCAGGCGACCTACTTTTTGCTGCGTGAGCATGGCTATGCCTTGGAACAGCGGGGGCAAGTCGAAGTTAAAGGTAAGGGATTGATGATGACCTATTGGCTCAGGGCCAAAGAGCCAGCTCCTCTGGTCTCAGCCTTCGCTTAGGGCTAATTGAGAGCGGATTTGACTTTCTAAGTTGGTGATTTCTGCGAGTTGTTGTTGCCGCTGTTCTAGCTGTTTGGTCAGAGGGTATTTTCGTTCTAAGGCTGCGCGGGCGAGGTCTTCGCGATCGCGGTTAATTGCTTCTTTCGCAGTTTTAACCCAGCTCTCCATCTCTTGCTGAATCTGCTCCACGGCTGCTGCTTCCTCCTGGCGACTCTCGGCCAGTTGAGCCATAGCTGATTCTAGGGAGCTGCGGATTAAGACCGGATCGTCTGTTGATTTAGCCTGTTCTAAATATTTGGACGCGCCGTAGATACCTGCGGCTGCGATCGCGGGAGCGACAAATATCCCGCCCAGCAGGGCTCCCCCGATGGCAGTGGCAGCGGCAACGTTTTCCACCTGCTGGCTGCGATGTTTACCGGTCTTACACCAGGCTGCGAAATGCTCGCAGTTGTTGAAAACAATGTGGTAATCTCGCTCTCCCAGCCGGCTTGCAGCCCTTTCCACCACCACCTCAGGTGAGTCTGAATCTGTATAGGGCTTCACGCTGATGCGCTCACCTAGGGCAAAAAAGGCCTCTGCACTACGAGTGATGGACTCCCCCTCTCGGTAATGGATCACCGTGCCATCACCACAGTCGATGCCGTGGTGAAAGTAGGTGCCCCGCGAAACGTAGAGGTGGTCGCCTTTGGCCATGGGAATTGACTGAACTAGGGATAGACAAGCAGTAGCTACAGTCTAGCGATCGCTTCAGATTGCCCGCAGTGCGATATCTCGACTCTGGCTGGAGAGATTTCCCCAGGGGCAGGAGCGAATGCTTGTTAGGCGCCCACCGAAGCGGGCCGTTTCAAGAACTGTCGTACCCGTTGCAAATAGCTTTCGCTGTCTTCCAGCATGGGGAAATGTCCTGTCTTAGGCATGACTTGATGGTCAATGTTCTCGGGATTGAGTACCGCGGCACTCACGCCTAGCCGTGCTGGAATAATCTGGTCAAACTCACCAGAAATCAGCAGCGTTGGCATAGATAGCTCACGAAAATATTGGGGCATTTCATCGGCGGCCTGCTTGCTTACCGATGACTTCAGCGTACCGAGGGAGGCAGCACCATCGGCCATGATGAAGTCTTCTAAAAACTCCTCCCGCAAGGGCTTGGCCAGGGGGCGGTGGAGAAAGCGCTGCATGAAGGCCCAGTCCGCAAAGGGAATTTGTGCCATCCATTTGGGACGAAACTGAACGACGTAGCGGCCAAAGAAGTAAAACAGCTCAAAGACCAGCTTGCGATATTCGAAAATGCCAGCGCAGGTCAAGATTGCCTGTTCCACCCGCTCGGGATGCTGGGCCAAGAATAACGTCGCAATGGAAGTGCCCATGGAATGGGACTGGAGCCAGATCTTTTCCAAGCCGAATTGGTCCAGCAGGGCCAATATGTCATCGGAATAGCATTGGATATCGAAGGGAGCCAGCGCTTCGGGGCTCGTGGCGTTGCCTAGGGGGACGTTGTCGCTGCTGCCCTGACGACGCGATCGCCCAAACCCCCGCATGTCATAAAGCAAACAGTCAAAGTCATCGCTCAATGCTTGGGCCGTGGACTGCCAATAGCGAGCAGAGCCGCCCCAGCCATGGACAAACAGCATGACTGGCTTACCCGTGGGCTGTTCTGATGGCTTGCCGTCAGCTTGGGTAATCCATTCGTAGTAATGGTCTGTGCCCTGAATGGTGATGTAGGCCATAGAATTCCTGTGCAACAGGCGGATGTTGAAGCGTTCCGCTTTAAAGACAGTAGCGCGCCCCTAAGGAGGGGCGCGCTAGCTAGTCAGAAATCTATGCAGAGTGGGTGGTTTTGTTACAAACCTGAGGCCTAAGCAGATTCAGATTTTGGTATCGAAGTGGGATGGAGAAGCAGGTCTGCCGTTGAGCGCTTTTCTACCATTTCGCGGGTGATGGTGCAGGTCGTGACGTCCTTACGAGAAGGCACTTCGTACATCATGTCCAGCATGATTTCTTCAACGATGCCTCGTAGGGCACGGGCACCTGTCTTGCGACGGTAGGCTTCCCGGGCGATCGCTCTCAAGGCATCCGGCTTGAACTCCAGCGTGACATTGTCCATCAGCATCAGCTCCTGATACTGCTTGACGATGGCATCCTTAGGCTCAGATAGGATATCCGTCAGCATTTCCTCACTCAGAGGTGCTAGAACTGCCGCCACTGGCAAGCGACCGATGAACTCAGGAATCATGCCGAAGCGGACAATGTCCTGGGGCTCCATAGAGCGCAAAATATCAGCAGAACGCTTCTCGCGCTTAGCAGGGGTAATGCTGTTATTGCCGTCGTTCTGCATAAAGCCGATGGACTTCTTGCCCATTCGCTGCTCCACAACCTTATCCAAACCAACAAAGGCTCCACCGCAAATAAATAGGATATTGCTGGTATCGATTTGGATGCAGTCCTGGTAAGGGTGCTTCCGTCCACCTTGAGGAGGAACATTGGCAACGGTTCCTTCCAGCATTTTCAGCAACGCTTGCTGAACGCCTTCACCCGAAACATCACGGGTAATTGAAGGGTTCTCGCTCTTGCGAGCGATCTTGTCGATTTCATCGATGTAGATAATGCCACGCTGGGCTTCTTCCACATCTAAGTCAGCGACTTGGAGCAACCGCAGGAGAATATTCTCAACATCCTCACCGACATAACCTGCTTCAGTTAGGGTTGTGGCATCAGCAACCGCAAAGGGGACGTCAAGCTTGCGAGCTAGGGTTTGAGCTAGAAGGGTTTTACCGCTACCCGTTGGACCAATCAAGAGAATGTTGGACTTTTGCAGCTCAACGGGGCTTTCCTCATTTTGGCCACCATTTTGGTGGAAGCTGAGGCGCTTGTAGTGGTTGTAAACCGCTACAGATAGAACCTTCTTGGCTTCTTGCTGACCCACAACATGCTCGTCGAGGTACTTCTTTATTTCCCGAGGCTTGGGAATTTGGCTCAGAGAAATGGGTGCCGCCGTACTCTTGCGCTTTTCAGGTTGCTGAGCATCGCGCCGAGGAGCTGCGGTCGTCGGCTGAGACGGCATTGTGCCTGAATCAAAGAGCTCTTCGTCCAGAATCTCATTGCAGAGATCGACACATTCGTCGCAAATGTAGACTCCCGGGCCCGCAATTAACTTGCGGACCTGCTCTTGGGATTTGCCACAGAAAGAACATTTGAGGTGGGAGTCGTACTTAGGCATTGAGACCTCTACTGCACAGGGGCGACAACAGGAACGTTGGGCTTAGACAAGACGGCATCAATTAGGCCGTAATCCTTCGCCTCGACCGCAGACATGAAGAAATCTCGCTCGGTATCTTCTTCAATACGCTCCAGGGGCTGACCCGTGTGGCTAGCCAGCAGGCCATTGAGCGTATTCTTGTGATACAAGATTTCTTTGGCCTGGATTTCGATGTCAACAGCTTGGCCTTGGGCACCGCCAAGAGGCTGGTGAATCATAATCCGAGAGTTAGGAAGCGAGAAGCGCTTGCCCTGGGTTCCGCCAGAGAGCAGGAATGCTCCCATACTCGCAGCCAAGCCAAAGCAGATAGTAACAACATCAGGGGCGACCTGCTGCATGGTGTCATACATTGCCATGCCTGCGGTGACTGACCCCCCAGGAGAGTTTATGTAGATTTGAATATCTTTTTCAGGGTCTTCTGCTTCAAGGAAGAGGAGTTGGGCAACGATTGCATCTGCAATGGCGTCATCAACCTGGGTGCCCAAGAAGATAATGCGCTCTCGCAGTAGGCGAGAATAAATGTCAAAGGCTCGTTCGCCACGGCCGGACTGTTCAATAACCGTTGGGACCATGGCTCGAGGGGATTCGCCATAATGCATGGAGGCCAAGCCCATATCCCGCGCGTTGTGGGATGTGATGCCGTAGCCAGACTGCTGCGAATTAATAGAACCAGGAAACTGGGATGAGAGCATACGTGAATGCGGTGGGGCAAAAAGCAACGGTGTCAGCAGAGCTGTGGGCGATTCCCACGAGAGTTCGCGGAGCAATCTCGGGAGGGCAAGGTTGTTCTTGGCCTCGACTTAAATACTACGCCTCACCCATTATGCCTCAACAATTCAGGCGTGGGCGAACTTCGCTCTTTCCAGTAGCACCTCTGTAGAGGTGGACCTATACAAATAATGAAGTCCACATAGCCTGTATTAGTTGTTGTGTGGACTCCATCTTGTCCGCTAAAAGTCATCGACTTCTTCGGCGGCCCAAAGGTATCAGGACTTCTTAGGCTTCTTTTGGGTGGACTTCTTTTTAGGGGCGTCACTGCCTTTGTCGTCTTTCTTTTCAGCTTTAGCCTTCTTTGTTTTCGCAGGTTTTTCTTCCTTCGTGTCTTCTGCGGCAGTCTTGGCTTGCTTGGTTTTGGTCTTTTGGGCTTTCGCAGGCTTTGCGTCTTCCGCTTCTTCCGCTTCTTCCGCTGCTTCCGCTGCTTCTTCTTCTTCCTCTGCTAAAGAGCCCTCAGGTACTAGCTCGACTGTGCCATTGGATTCAATCCAGTCCATGATGGCGTCTTTCAAGAGGTCTTCTTTAACAACGCTCTTAAGGCGATCCATATCAATTTCGGATTTATCCTGAGTTGTGTTCTCCAAGACTTCTTTGACTTTCTCATCCACCGCTGTATCTTCGACAGAAATTGATTCAGCTTTGGCAATTTCGCCCAAGGAGAGGGTGCGCTTGAGTCTTTCTATTGCCTCAGGCTTGGATTGCTCGCGGAATTGCTCTGCCAGCTCTTGATTGAAGATTTTGTTGATATCCATGCCCTGGTCGCTGAGGCGCATCAGGGTTTGGGTGAGGAGCTGGTTGGATTCGCGCTCAACCATTGTGTTGGGAAGCTCAACCTCAATCAGCTCGGCGAGGGCCTTAGAAATGGCCTCATGCTTGTTGTTCTTGGTCTTATCGTCTGCCTCTTCCTGGTAGCGCTTTTCCAAGCTCTCACGCAGTTCCTTGAGAGTCTCGAAGTCGCTGACTTCCTGGGCGAAGTCATCATCCAGCTCAGGTAGCTCCCGGGCTTTTAGTTCTTTAAGCGTGATTTCAAAGGTCGCCTTCTTGCCAGCGACTTCTGGTTGAGGATAATCTTCTGGGAAGGTGGCAGGCACCTTGCGGGTTTCGTCGGGTTTCATGCCCATCATGCCTTCGATAAAGCCAGGGATGAACTTGCCTTCGCCCAATTCAACCTGGAAGTCTTCGGCGGAGCCGCCCGGTATCTCTTCAGGCTCTGCACCCTCTTCTGCATCTTCAGGCAGGTCAAGGTGACCCTTGAAGTCAATAATGGCAACGTCATCTTCTTTTGCAGCCCGATCTTCCACAGGAACCAAGGTTGCAAGCTGCTTTTGATAATCGGCTAGGACGGTGTCAACCTTTTCGGTGTCGTATTTGATTTCTTCAGCTTGAACTTTTAGGCCCTTGTAATCCTTGATGGTGGGGGTGGGGGGCACGTCAACAGAGGCTGAGAAAGTAAGGGGCTTGCCAGGCTCGAAAGCACCAATCAAGTCTTCAAAGCTGGACTTGAGCTGGTAGTTGCCCAGGGCGTCGATTTTTTCTTTCTCGATCGCCTGGTCCAGTCCTTTCTGAATCAAATCTTCAATTGCAGATGCCTTGATGCGGCCTTCGCCTAGGCGCTGCACGAGAATATGGCGGGGGACCTTGCCCTTGCGGAAACCGGGCAGGCTCACCTCGCGGGAAAGCTTCGACAGGGTCTGGTCATAGACCTGCTTGGAGAGTTCGCCGGGGATCTCAATCTCTAGACCGAGTTGGCTGTCGGGCAACTTTTCCTGGGTGACTTTCATTCGATTCTCAAAAGTTAAACTGGTTGGGCGAGCCGATCTGCATATGTTAGCCGAAGAAAATTAGCTCTGTCGATAACTAGAGCGTTATTCTTTCGGTCAGACTTCGGTACCTAATCAGGCCCTAGCGCCGCATCGCTGCTGCTGTTGTGGTCGTGGCTATCGCTACAAACCCCAAAAGAGAATAGCGCAATAGCGGGGGCAGTAATCCTTTGTGACCCCTTTAATTACAAGGGAAGGCGATAAAAGAAATGACTTTCTCGGTTTCTTAGGAGCTTTGAGGTTGTCAAACCGTAGTTAAATGAAGTTAATCCACTGTTGTGTGAACAAAGGTTGAGGCCGTTTGATGATGCTGCGGATTTTCATTCGTAATGCTTGTCTTCGCTAAGCTTGGCCTGTTCGTCGAAAGTCCACGCTATTGATTCAGGTTCCGCGTATCGCCGTTTGCTTCTGCTCGGCATTCATCCAATTCGCTGCTGATGTCATTTGTCTTTCCGCGAGGCCATGGCCTGAGACTTTTCATCACAGCATTTTTGTTTCATCTCTACTGTCGTTTTAGGAGGCGCTGAAATTGTCTCAGTCCTATCGGGTCGCAATCTTGGGAGCAACGGGTGCTGTAGGCACTGAGTTGTTGGCGCTTCTAGAAGAGCGTGATTTCCCGCTTTCAGAACTCAAGCTTTTGTCATCGCCTCGGTCTGCGGGGCAACAGCTTCAGTTCAAGGGTGAAGCTATTACCGTTGAAGCAGTTACTGCAGAATCCTTCCAGGGCATAGATATTGTCTTGGCTTCTGCGGGGGGAGGGACCTCGAAGGAATGGATGAAGGCGATCGTTGATGCTGGTGCTGTTATGGTTGATAACTCCAGTGCCTTCCGCATGGACCCTGAGGTTCCTTTAGTCGTTCCAGAGGTCAATCCCGATGCTGCTAAGGCTCATAAGGGTGTGATTGCGAACCCTAATTGCACCACCATTCTGATGTGTTTGCCTCTATGGCCTTTGCATAAGGCCCAGCCTATTCGCCGCCTAGTGGTTTCGACCTATCAGTCCGCCAGTGGAGCAGGGGCAAGGGCAATGGAGGAGTTGCGCGTTCAGAGTCAGGCAATTCTCAACGGAGAGGAGCCAAAGGCTGAGATTCTGCCCCATCCCATTGCATTTAATTTATTCCCCCACAATTCACCGCTGGACGACCAGGGGTATTGTGAAGAAGAGATGAAGATGGTCAACGAAACGCGAAAGATATTTGGGGCGCCAGAGCTTCGGGTCTCCGCGACTTGCGTGCGGGTCCCCGTATTGCGAGCCCACTCAGAGACCATTAACGTTGAGTTTGATCAACCATTTCCCGTAGACAAGGCTCGTGAGCTGGTGGCTGATGCTCCAGGGGTCAAACTGGTGGAGGATTGGAAGACTAATTACTTCCCTATGCCCATTGATGCCAGTGGGCAAGATGACACTCTGGTAGGTCGCATTCGCCAGGATTTGTCGAGTGAAAATAATTTGGAGCTTTGGCTCTGCGGTGATCAGATTCGCAAGGGGGCTGCCCTTAATGCGGTGCAAATTGCTGAGCTGCTGGTGGAAAAACAATGGCTGAAGGTTCCTGCCGCGGTTGCTTAAACACCTCTAAGTCAGCCGTGAGGCTGACTTAGCTGCCGCACAGCCTCACCGAAGACTGAATGATTAATCCCTGGATGGAGCGAGGAATCGCGTGACTAATTTTGGGCGGGTCTTAACCGCAATGATTACCCCGTTTGATCGCGAGGGAAAGGTTAACTATGCCGTAGCCGAATCCCTTGCGACCCATCTGGCGGACCATGGTACAGATACGGTTTTACTCTGCGGAACGACTGGTGAATCCCCCACCCTGTCCTGGGATGAGGAATATGAGCTATTTCGTGTTGTAAAAGCCGCCGTGGAAGGGAAAGCTAAAGTCATGGCCGGTACTGGGTCTAATTCGACTCAGGAAGCCATTGAAGCAACCCGTAAAGCACAAGCTCTGGGACTTGACGGTACGCTGCAAGTCGTGCCTTACTACAACAAGCCGCCCCAAGAGGGAATGTATCGTCATTTTGAGGCGATCGCGAGAGCTTGTCCCGACATCCCGATGATGCTGTACAACATTCCTGGTCGAACGGGTTCTAACCTCTTGCCTGAAACCGTGGTGCGATTGGCTCAGGTGCCCAGTATCACTGCTATCAAAGAGGCGAGTGGTAGCCTTGATCAGGCTAGCGAAATTAGAAGACTGGCACCTTCTGAGTTTGCCGTTTATGCTGGGGATGACGCCTTGACCCTACCGATGCTATCTGTGGGGGGCGCAGGTATCGTGAGTGTGGCAAGCCACTTGGTGGGAGATGACCTCCAAGGCATGGTGCAAGCCTTTGAATCTGGCAATGTGGCTAAGGCCCGAGATATTCACCTTCGACTACAACCCTTATTTAAGACGTTGTTTCTTATGACCAATCCGGTTCCCGTAAAAGCTGCATTAGCACTGCAGGGTTGGGAAGTAGGTAGTGTTCGTTCTCCCCTGGTGGAGGTTTCCGAAGAAGTTACGCAAAAGCTGAAGGCTGTTTTGAATGATTTAGGAATTTCGTCTAAAGCATGAGGCTTTAGTCTTTGAGTTTAGAAGGTTTGGGCTTGATGCGAGTTTTCGTTGATGTAGGGCTTCTATGCCAGTTGGTTTGACTGTGAGTTTGATTCGAGTCTAGATTTCATTTTTGATTGATGGCTTTGCCCTATTAGTTTTTTCAGGTTATTTGACCCTGCTGAATCAAATCCGTTGATTTGCACTGTGGTTTAAACATTAATTCCTGACAATCTTGCCTCGACTGCGAGGCATTGCGTCGCTACGGTAGCCGGAATAGTTCGTTTCACAACTATCTCCTTGCAAGGTTGGCGCACCGTGAGATTCCCTCCCCCGTCTCTTGGGAGCGGTCTCACCCGTAAGTTTCGTGTCTATAACAAGTGTTTGAAAGCTAAGGAGTAACATGGCTAATCGCAATTCTAAGGAAGCGCTCAAGGTAATCCCCCTGGGTGGCCTCCATGAGATTGGCAAGAATACCTGTGTGTTTGAGTACGGTGATGAGATCATCCTGGTGGATGCTGGCCTAGCCTTCCCTTCCGATGGAATGCACGGCGTGAACATCGTTCTGCCCGACATGACCTATTTGCGGGAGAACCAAGACCGCATTAAGGGCATGATTGTCACCCACGGTCACGAAGACCATATTGGTGGCATTGCTTTTCACCTGAAGCAGATTGATATTCCGGTGATCTACGGGCCTAAGTTGGCTCTGTCTTTGCTGTCCGGCAAGTTGGAAGAAGCGGGTGTGAGCGATCGCACTGAGCTGCGCACTGTTAGCCCCCGCGATACCGTCCGCCTGGGCTCGAACTTCTTAATTGAGTTTATCCGCAACACCCACTCCATGGCAGATAGCTTCACCCTGGCCATTCGCACCCCTGTGGGCGTGGTCATCTTCACCGGTGACTTCAAGGTTGACCACACTCCCGTTGATGGTGAGTTCTTTGACTTCCAGAAGCTGGCTGAATATGGCGAGCAAGGCGTGCAGTTGCTGATCAGTGACTCCACCAATTCAGAAGTTCCTGGCTTTACGCCTTCTGAGCGAGCCGTTTTCCCTGGCTTGGATCGAGAGATTGGGGCTGCAAAAGGTCGCGTCATGGTGACCACCTTTGCGTCCTCAGTTCACCGGGTCAATATGATTCTGGAACTGGCCACGAAGCACAAGCGCAAGGTGGGTGTGATTGGGCGCTCCATGCTCAACGTGATTGCGAAGGCGCGTGAATTGGGCTATGTGCGCTGTGAAGACAATCTCTTTGTGCCACTCAAGGAGATTCGCAACTACAAAGACAGCGAAGTTCTGATTCTGTCTACGGGTTCCCAAGGCGAGACCATGGCGGCCATGACTCGCATTGCTCGCGGTGAGCACCAGCAGGTCAAGGTGCGTGAGGGTGACACCATCATCTTCTCTGCCAACCCCATTCCGGGTAACACCATTTCGGTGGTCAACGTTATTGACATGTTGATGCAGCAGGGCGCTTATGTGGCCTATGGCAAAGGCAAAGGTCTCCACGTTTCTGGTCACGGTTGCCAGGAAGATCAGAAGTTGATGCTAGCGTTGACCCGTCCTAAGTTCTTCTTGCCAGTGCATGGTGAGCACCGGATGTTGGTTAAGCATGCTCAGACGGGCCAGAGCATGGGTATCCCTGAAGAGAACATCCGCATCATCGACAATGGCGACATTGTTGAAATCACCGCAGATTCCATTGATGTTGCGGGTAAGGTGCCTTCCGGCATTGAGCTGGTGGATGGTTCCCGTAAGGGCATGGTTGATGATCGTGCGCTCAAAGAGCGTCAGCAACTGGCTGAAGACGGCATGATCGTCACTACGGTCATCATTACCAATGAAGGCAACTTGGTGCGCGAGCCTGAGGTGCGCCTGCGTGGCGTTATTAATGCAGCTGACCACCAGCGCTTTAAGGGCTGGATCCTCCGCGAGGTGGATATGGTGCTGAAGGATCGTTGGGCAGACTTCAAGAGTTCCACTAGCAAGGGCGAAGTGGAAATTGATTGGGTTGGCGTCCAGTCTCAAATCGAAACTGGGATTCAGCGTCGCCTGCGCCGTGAATTGCAGAGTCGCCCCATGGTGATGGTGGTGGTTCAGCCTGAGGATGCTTCCGAGGTTGTGCCTGAGGCTCCCGCCGGTAGCGATAAGCCTAAGGTGAAGCGGAAGGTGATTACGACTCGTGCTTCTGGTGGTTCTGATAAGCCTGCTTCAACGGGTAAGAAGGTGATTACTCGTAAGAAAGTTGTAGCAGCTGAGCCTGCCGTAGCCGAGGCTGGAGAGAAGGAGGCCCCGAAGACAGGTCTTCGCCGTAAGCGTTCTTCTGCCCGGAAGAAGGTGGGTGTTTCCTAGGAATTAGGTTGTTCACCTGATTGGAAGCTGCAAACTCTAACGCAGTGTTGTCCTATTGCTAGTTTTCAACTTCTTGAAAGTTCGGAATAGGGTTCGAAAAGGACCGAGCAGAAATTTCTGCTCGGTCCTTTTTGATTAGAGGAGGTCTCAACGGGCTGCTATACCAAATCCGGTTTAGTGCCCCCCGATTCCCGTCAGTTTATCGGTAGGGGCGAACCGCTGTTCGCCTGCAGAGAGTTTAGGGGGACAGCTATTAGGATTTGGTATTAGAGAATAAATTGCCAAAGGCTGGTGGTAATGGCGATCGCCCCCAAATGCTGCGGCCACAGCTGCTCCAAGCGCTGCATGGCAATTTTCTGGGTCAGGACCATGCTGAGCAATAGTCCAAGCAGCAAGGTTGTTCCTTGGAGAAACGTAATGACTGCCGGGTCTGCAATCCAGGTAATTGGAGCGCTACCCGATAGACCAAGGGTGGCTAGGGTCACATGCCAGATTTGCCCCGCTTCGGTGAGGCCCAGATTTAGATAATGGGCCAGGTTTGCAGCCAGAACCAGGGGTAAGTAGCCGTAAGCTAGCTGAGTGAAGCTGCGGGGACGGCAAAGGTTTGGCTTGATTGATTTGAGCAGGCGGGGCAGGAGTTGGATGATGGCTTGGGCGAGGAGGGCTATTACTCCTGGCAAGACCAACGCCCCAATGGACCAACCTGCATGAACCCAAAATTCCGCCAAGATGTCTGAAGAGAAGCCTAAGACTTGCACCAGCTCCGGTAAGTGATGCAGTGGCACGGCTCCAAACAGTAAAAACAGCAGGGCCACTTCATAGCTGAGCGGCAAATGGCTGGTCCATAGCTCAATGCCAGGCGGGCGAAGATTCACTGCGATGGAGCGATGAGGGCAGGCCTGGAGGCATGTCATGCAAAGGACGCAGTTGCGGTTGTCGTTGAGCTGGGCGGGGTGGGAGTAGAGCGGGCAGCCGTTGGTTTCTTGGCCTTCTCCCAGGGCGGGGCCGCCTTTGTAGCATTGGTAAGTGTTGCAGCTGGCGGCACAGATGCCCTGTTGGGCCCGGAGTTCGGTCATGGCTAGCTTGGCAAACAGGCCGTTCATGCCGCCGATGGGGCAGAGGTAGCGACACCAGAATCGTCGCTCAAACAGGGCGGAGCAGATCATGGCTCCGGCTGTAATGATGACCAAGAGCCAGGCGGAGAGATAGGCCGTGTTTTCGAGATTCCACAGCTCTTCCCACAGCAGAATGGCAGCGAAGCCGCCAAAGAGAATCCAGCCACCCCAGCGGTCGGCCCATTTTCTTGGCCAAGGCAGCAGGGAGCCGGGCCAGAGCTTTTGTTTTAGCCACTGGGTGATTTCGCCGTAAATCATAAAGGGGCAAACGGAGCACCAGAGCCGCCCGACGAAAGGGAAGCTGATGAGGATGAGGGGCCACCACCAGGCCCAGAAGAGATTGAGGGCAAAGTTGTGGTCGCGGGTTTGGGGACCGAAGAAGAGCAGGGCAACGACGATCGCGTAAATCGGTGCCGTGAAGCCGTAGTTGAGGCGATCGGGCCAGGCAGGGCTGCGCAGGAACTGGCGCAAAGCGGGGTAAGCATTTAGTAGATTGAGGCGAAAGCGCTGCTTTTTGCTGCCCGTGGACCAAAAGATATCTTCGGTCAGAGGCGCATTCGCTTCTCGCTGGCGCATGGCCCGTTCGATCAGGTTGTTGAGCTCAGTGAGGTTGCCGGGGAAGTCGTAGCCTTGCAGGCTACGCAGGGCTTCGGAAGTGACTTGGGGCCGCTGCTCACCACAGCGGCGGCATTCCAGGGCGAGGTAATAGTTAATCTGAGCTTCAATATCAGCTTTGCGCACCCGCAGAGGCGGCACTTTTATTTGAGTTGGAATCAGGGGAGTGACTTCAGGAAGGCTACGCTCTGCGACGACCATGATCCAAGCGCGGCTGGTGCGAAACTCGTTTGAATGTTCGTTGGAGTCTGTTTTTGTCGTTGCCTGGTTTGGGCTGACTGGAGCTTGACTTAATTGGGCTTGGTTCGTTTGGCTGAGCGATACCGATGGCTGTTGGGCCGGGGCAGGTTTGGGTCGTTGAATCGTTGGTCTGGATGGCTTGCTTTGAGCTTGGCGTTGATAGGTCCCGCTGCCAATGAGCTGGCTGATAGCGGGCAGGAAAGCAGTGGGCAGATCCTGGAGATTGTTGAGTAGCAATGTGCCTTCTCCCAGCCAGTCCAGTAGCCCCGGCTGTTCGCTCCGGCCAAATAGATCCTGGGGCCGTAGGCTTTGGCAATCGATGCGAATCATAGGGGTGCGGCGATTGCCAGAGCCGAAGTGAATCAGGGCTGCCAGGTTGTCCTTGTTGAGGCCTGGTTCTCCCGTGATAAGCAGTGGAGAACGCCTATCGGTGTTTGGATCAACCGCTGCTTGGGAGGCCTCGCGTACATTCTGTCGGAGGCGCTGGGCGTAGCGGCTGCGGCCAATCACGCCTCGGGTCACGCGGCTCACTTCATAGGAGCGTAGGGCTTGCTGACGATCTTTCTCGTAGGCGAGCTGGGCGGAGAGGCTGGCTAGCTCTGCCGCCATATCTTGGGACACCAGGTCGTTAAATTCGGGATATTGCTCAGCCAGGGCGAGGAAGCGATCGCCCCTAAGCTGCCAAATCGTGCAATCCGTTTCACTATTGACGGTGCGAGGATTCGGTTGATCGAGGAGGAGCGATCGCAATCCCAAAACTGCCCCTGGCCCTAGCAAACTCACCTCGGCTGGCCCCAGCAGTCTGGTGCGATAAGCCTCCAGTTGCCCCTCATGGAGAATTATCAGCTGCTCGGGGCTGCTGTCTTCCAAAATAAGACGCCGATTGGCCGCCACCTTGACCTCCGTGAGCGCTGTGGCCAGGGCTTGACGCGCGGCTGGAGAGAGTGCGGAGAAGAGGCTGTTCTCAGCCAGCCAGCGATCGCGGTCAACCATAGGTTATGGGAGTTGGAGAAATCTGAAGTCTTGGCGATGAGGCCAGTTCAAGCCTACCGCCTGGCTGAGGTTGTCGTTTCGAGTGTGTTTTGTAATAAAAAGTCTGGGTCGACTGTTTGTGAGTAAAGGGAGGATGCTCCCGAAGCACTGGAGAGATTGGGAGCCATCTTGGGCCTATGATCCCAGCGGGTCGGACAATTCTTGGAGCGAGGGCCACAGCTTGCTGAGACTCTGACTTTGTAAGCAAAGCCTTGAACAGTGGGCTTTACATACTGATAGAAAGCCCCGCAAAGCCCAGGATCTTAGTAACAATGATGACGAGACTCAATGGAGTCCATTGCTTACCCGTGAGGATTGGTTGTGAAAGCTGAGCTTATTTTGTTTGGTCTGA
The DNA here is from genome assembly GCA_937949725.1 of uncultured Pseudanabaenaceae cyanobacterium. Lineage (GTDB taxonomy): Bacteria > Cyanobacteriota > Cyanobacteriia > PCC-9006 > JAAUQQ01 > JAAUQQ01. The sequence continues at coordinate 10,013 of CALECT010000029.1, read as the reverse complement.
CTGCTCTGTTTACTGCGACAACACTGTTCTTTGGGACTAAGAACGGTTATTACGATACCGATAACTACCATGGCAACGGTTCTGCCCATTAGGCAGCCGTGATGGAGCTAGGCTGTTGTGTTTGGAGCGCATCTTTAGCAGCTTCAGACTTTGTTCAAGCTGTTGTGGGTCATTGCTTTGGTAATGGCCCATTTGTTCTGACTGTGCAAGGCATTTTCTGCCGAGCCTTCAGGGGAGCAAGCTAAGCCATGGCTCGGTCGACCCAAAAACGATGGTCTGAATCATCGCTTCCGTCTCAAGATTGGGAAACGGTGAATTCTAGCCGTAAGGTGCCCCTCGCCTTTGAATTGTATGGCGATTCTACGGTTCGAGCCGGAGCTGATGGCTTAGGAATTCGCTTGCAGTTGGGACCTTACCAACTGTTATTTGATTGTGGCGGCGCGACGGCTGAGGCTTTGTTGGCAGAAGCCTTGGAGCGACAGCAGCCATCGACCGACGGTTTGGATGAGGAGACTGATTTTACAGACAGCACCTTGAAAGACGGGGCTGAGCTTGTCCCGAGTCAGGCAGAATCAACCGTCAATTTTGTTTTTTGTAGCCATGCCCATGGGGACCATGCCCGGGGGCTCCTTGCGCTTCATAGGGCTTGGCCTCGCTTACCGATCTTTGCCAGCCAAGCAACGAGCCATTTGCTGTCGCTGAATTGGCCTGGGCTAGAGATCTCTGATTTTTGCCAAGGACTGCCTTGGGGAGAACCCCAAGTTCTGATGGATGATCTGTCCGTGACGCTATTTCCGGCAGGACATTTGCCGGGGGCAGCATTGATCGTCATCACTTATTCACCGATGCGCCTCCTGCCTGGGGAGCCTTTCGCTAAACCGACTCGGGTTGCTTATTTAGGGGATGGTGCCTTGTCCCCTACCCGATGTACGACTGGTCTTGACCTAGAGGCTTTGCGGGGGCTTAAGCCGGAGTTACTCATCACTGAGGGAAGCTATGGCACAGACCGTTATCCCCGCCGTCGCCAGCAGGAAAACGAACTTGTGGAGCAGTTCCTCCAGGCGCTGAGCCAGGGACGCTCCGTTCTGATGCCGGTTCCTGCCTTGGGCATTGCTCAGGAAGTGATTGTTTTGCTGCGTAGTCACCATCTTTGTACCGGCCAGGAGTTTGACATTTGGGTGGATGAGCCTGTCGCTCTGGGTTGCGATCGCTATCTAGATCTCCTAGATGAAATGCCAGTCACAACGCAAAATTTTGCGGGTAATCAGTCATTGTTTTGGGACGACCGAGTTCGCCCTTATGTGCACCGTTTAGCTGCTCCACCTTTAGATTTACCGGCTGATGTCGCAGCTCGTCCAGGGCTTTTCTTGGTTCATTTGGAATCCAACTGGGGGCCATTTATTCAGACTTCCGATATGGCTTGGGAGCTGTGGTTAGATCGCACAGATAAGCTCTCTTCCAATGCCTCTGGCTGGGCAACGCACCGAGCCTTTACCCATCAGTCTCCTGGGAGTTTGCAAGTTCTCGCAACTCGTCTGCAAATCGGGGATCTACATCTCAACAGTTACCAGCTCACCGACCATTGCGATGGCCTGGGCACGACCCAGCTCATCCACAACCTTCGGCCCCAACATTTATTGCTAGTCCATGGCGGTAGCCCGGATGCGCTCCGGCAGCTCAGCCGTTTAGATGAATTGCGCAGTCGGTATAAAGTCCATGTGGCGGAGCCTGGGGTAAAAGTTTCAATTTTGTTGAACGAGCCTCTGCCCCAGATCCACATACCCAAGCAGCGCTATGGTGGCGAGCTAAAGGAAGAGCGGAGTGGGGTTTATTTGCAGTTGGCTGATGACATCGCCCAGGATCCGCGTTGGCAGGCTTTGGCCGAAACGGGGCTCCTGGAAGTGGAGTGGCAGGGAGATGGATTATTGATTCGAGGCGTTTCTCCGCAAAAGCTGATGGGGCAGGGCGATCGCGCCAGGAGTCAGCATCGACGCCCGACTGACTGCTGTGAAACCTGCTGTTTCTATCACAATCAATACTGCCGTAATCCCGAGTCTCCCTTAGAGAGCGTGAAGGTCCTCGCAGAGAGCTATTGTCAGGAATTTCAACGATTTAGGGATTAAATAGCTGCCTTTGCCTCTTTGTGTTCCGCTGAGGAGCGAACCTCACTGCCTAGTGCTAGGTCTTGCGGGCCATATCGCAAACTGAGCCTTCCCTAATAGATGAGCCATGGTTCAGCAAAACCTAGTTCAACGTCACTGGTCCTCTCGATATGACTACGCAGATATTTGCTACGAACATTTAAAGCTCGATCAAAAGGCTTAAACCCTTGAAGATCCGTTAATCTGCTTAGCCTTTGCATCCTTGATCTAGGAGAGCCATGTCACTAAGCTGAGATCCCTCTGAGATTACCTTGGGTTTCTGTGGGTTGGGATATTAAACTTGAATTTATATTGCACTAAGAAATCTATGCTTAGGAATCAGGAGTGATAACAGTATTAAGGATGCGCTCGCGTCTAATTAACGTTCTGTTCGTCATTAGCCATCGTTTCCTGGCATCGCTTTTCTTAAAATTGCTCTAAATTTCTTCCAGACAGCTATAGAATCCCCATGATGCGACTTTTTTCGAATCGTTTTTCAAGCCTGGGACGCCGTTTCCTAGGTGGCCTATTAGCCCTGTCTGTGGCTTGGTTGAGCTGGGGAAATGCTGCGATGGCTGCCAGAACAAGCTCTGCAGCTGACTTCAGCGATAGCCAGATTGCTCAAATCCGTAAAGCTCGCAACCAGATTACAGCTGCCCAAGAGCGTTTGGGTGAACTTGGTGACTACATCGATGCCAATGATTGGACTTATATTGGCAACTTCATCCATGGCCCTCTAGGGGATCTACGTCGTGAAGCTGCCACGATCAACCGCAATCTGCCTGCTAAAGAGCAAAAAGAAGCTCGCAAACAGGCCAAACAGTTGATGTCTTTGGTTGAGCGTATTGATGCAGCCTCAAAGGATAAGAGTGCTACTCAGACCAATAAGGATTTTGTCAAGCTGGAAGATAGCTTTGAAGGTTTCTTGAGCCTTGTGCCTAACTTTGAGCCTGAGCCTGCTGCTGCTGAAGAGTTAGAAGAGCAAGGGGAGTAAAGACGACAGTGATGCTGAATCGCTGTCATCGTGAACTGTTGTTCGTTTGAGTGACAGTGAGTTAAATGCTTCTACCGGTGTTCTTCGGAATGCCGGTTTTCTTATTATTTGGCTGTTTTGAGGTGCAATTGAACTTTTAGATTGCTACAGATTAGGATGGCAGCATTGCATTTGTCTCAAAGCTTCTGACTGCTCTATTGCGCTTGAGATGGCCTCCAGGGAAGCTTTCGCTAGCCTATTGAACCTGACCCTTTTTAGAAAGTCTAAAAGTCCTAGGGAGCTATGAGGCTCCTTAGGAAGCGCATGATAAGCTCTTGACAATATTGTTTGTGTCTTTAGGATACGAATAAATTTATTTGTAGTCTCTGCGGCATAAAGCGTGTACGCATCTCTGGATATTGTGGAAGCCATAGTCTCCCCGTAGATGCTTGTGCTCTCGCTGCATTGCTGACTCAAAGGAAAAGTGTGTGAGTACTGGGCTATTGGCTAAAGCCGTGAAATCACGTTGCTACTGCGAATTGCTACTAGATTTCAGTGAGGAGTTCAAGTAAATGCAGCGGTTTATGAAGGCTTCGTCGCCAATTTTAGGTGATGGGCGGCTTCTCTCACCTGATCAGGAGGTGGTTCCGACAGATTCGCCTGAATCTGCACCGATTGGTCTTTTTGATAGTGGCGTTGGGGGAGTTACGGTTCTGAGAGAGCTGTATGAGCAGATGCCAAATGAGTCGGTCGTGTACTTCGGAGATACTGCTCGTTTGCCCTACGGTAAGCGTTCTGCTGAAGAGATCATCGACTATGCCCATGAAATCTTGGAATGGATGCGTCAACAGGGCACCAAAATGGTGATTATGGCCTGTAATACCAGTTCTGCCCTAGCTTTAGATGCGGTTCGTGATCAATATGAATTTCCTGTGTTAGGGCTGATCTTGCCTGGTGCTCGTGCTGCAGTAAGAATTGGTAGCCGTATTGGAGTGATCTCTACGGAAGCCACAGCAAAGAGTCAGGCCTATGCCCAAGCGGTGAATGAAGTGAATCCCCAGGCAAAGGTGTGGCAGGTGGGATGTCCTAAATTTGTGCCTTTGATTGAGAGCAACCGCATTCATGAGCCTGAAACTGAGCAAGTGGTCCGAGACTATGTGAATCCCCTATTGGATAATCACATTGATACGCTGGTTTATGGCTGCACTCATTATCCTTACCTGGAGCCTGTCCTAAGAAAGGTCTTACCTGATTCTGTGACTCTGGTAGACCCAGCAGCCAATGTGGTGGCGGCGGCGGCTAAAGAGCTTGATGCCATGGGTTTGCGAAGCCTGTCTCAGCCTCGCCCCACGTTGTTTGGTGTGAGTGGTGAGCCTGGGCCTTTTGCCGATACAGCGACCCAAATGCTGGGCTATCGACCCGAAGTCAACCAGGTGACTCTGCCGACCCTTGCTATTCCCATCGCGGCTCCCAATGAGGCTTCACTGAGCTAGGTAACCTGTCATTGATTAAAAGGTATCTTTGGGGCGATCGTTGTTCATCGCGCTGATATTGTTGCCTGTCTCTATTCGCTTTTATTGGTTGCTGTGATGAAAATAGAGCTAAGCCTTAGGAAGGCTGAAAGACTTTGTCTATGCACCTGAAATGAGTAATCACTCATGGTGTCCTCTGAAATTGTTAAGTGCTTTTATGAGGACTGAGATACTAAGCTTTCTGATTCTGTCTTCATGCAGCCAGATTTTTGCTCCTAGATCTGAGTTTTGATCATGGAATTGATTTTTGGCCTAAAACCTTTGCCCTGCAATGCGATAGAGGCTTTGGGTCAAGGCTTTTTCCCTGACATTAGGCTCCATAGCAATCCATGGATTGATTGAATTCGAGTGGCTTCAGTGCGAGAAGCGGAGGTGTGCCTTAGAATTAATAGTAAGAAACTGTAAAATTTCGTAACGCCCGAGTAGGCTTATCCATGACCTCAACCACCTCCCTTTTTGCTTCGGTCGAGGCAGACCTAGAGTTACTTTCAAAGAACTTGAAGGAACTCATTGGGGCACGCCATCCGATTTTGCATGCGGCGGCAGAGCATCTGTTTGGCGCAGGGGGGAAGCGGCTAAGGCCAGCTGTCGTCTTTCTCATTTCCCGAGCCACGATGGATGGCGAGGATGTAACGGCTCGCCATCGCCGCTTAGCCGAAATCACTGAAATGATTCATACGGCTAGCCTGGTTCATGATGATGTTGTTGATGAGTCTTCTCTTAGGCGAGGGGTTCCTACTGTAAATAGCAACTTTGACAATCGAGTTGCAGTTTTAGCAGGTGACTTCCTCTTTGCTCAGTCTTCTTGGTATCTGGCGAACCTCGATAATCTTCAGGTCGTGAAACTGCTCTCCCAGGTCATTATGGACTTGGCTGAGGGGGAGATTATTCAAGGACTGAATTGCTTTGGTGCTGACCTCTCCATGGAAGCTTATTTGGAGAAAAGCTACTTTAAAACTGCGTCTTTGATTGCTAATAGCGCCAAAGCTGCGGGCGTTCTGAGTGATATGTCTGCTGAGGTTCAGGAAGATCTTTACCAGTACGGTCGTCACCTCGGTCTTGCTTTTCAGATCGTTGACGATATTTTGGACTTCACTGGTTCAGAGGATGTCTTGGGTAAACCTGCGGCTTCTGATATGCGAAGTGGCAATTTAACTGCTCCTGTTCTCTATGCTATGGAAGAGGAGCCAACGCTGAAGCAGTTTATTGACCGTGAATTTTCCACGGAAGGGGATTGGGAAAAAGCCTTGGTGCTGGTTCGCAATAGCCAGGGTATTGAGCGTACTCGCGCGTTGGCTTCTCACCATGCCAAGCTAGCGGTGGAATCCTTGCAGAGCTTACCTTCTTCGCCTTCGCGGCAATCTCTTATAGATCTCGCTGATTATGTGGTGAGTCGGATTTATTAAAGGAAGCATGTTTAGTGCTTTGCTAGGGGAGTCTGTCTTGTATTTCCCATGGTCGCTTTATCCAAAAGAAAACCCCAAACCCTGTATGAGCAGGGTTTGGGGTTTTCTTTTAAGGGCCAGTTACTCGATAGGAGCTTTAGAGTTGTTCTGCTACTTCTGATTCTCCGGCTGCTTGGCGCTCGTCCTGAGTGAGAGCGACCTTAAGTAGACCTAGACCTTTCTTGACACGACGAGAAACTGTGACAGTGCTGATTCCCATGCGCTCAGCGGTTTCGCGTTGGGTGAGGTCATGAAGGAAGACAAATTCCAGAATTTCGCGAGTGCGGTTCTCTACGGTTGAGAGGGCCTGCTGGAGACGAATCTGGTCTTCCTGGGCCAGTTTGAAACTCTTGTAGCGAGGATCTGCTAAGAGCTGGCCCATGGAGGTAGAACTGTCATCGGCATCCTGCATGGGAGCATCAAGGCTGAGCGGAGAGCGGTTGCTGTGGGCCAGCTTCACTTCTTGCCATTCACGCAGGTCTATCTCTAGGTATTCTGCAATTTCTGAATCAGCTGGGAGGCGATGCTCCAGACTATGGACTTTGCGAACGAAGCCAGTGGCCTTTTGGCGCAGCTCTTGCCAGCGGCGAGGAATGCGAATGGTGGTGCCGCGATCGCGTAAATAATGCTGAATCTCGCCACGAATGTAGGGAATGGCGAAGGAACTAAAGGCGCGGCCTCGTTGGACATCGAAGCGCTCTACGGCGCGAATGAGACCCAAGCTTCCGACTTGGACAAGGTCGTCATAGTTTTCAGTACATTGCTGTACCCAGTGGATTGCTTCACGGCGCACAAGGCCGAAATTCAACTCCACTAACCGATTACGCAACACCGCAGATGGGGAGTCACGGTAGCGCTGAAGAAGTTCCAGGCTTTGCTGCTTAAGTTGATCGCTGCTGCGAGTCGTTTGCATGCCGAGTCTAAACCTTTCGCTACGTCAAAAACGAACCGTTTCCCAAGTCCAAACGATATGGAACAGCCGCGGTAGCAAATTGCAAGCAAGTTTGCTAGGACGGTCGGTGTAGGGAATTGCAGGGGGCTGGCGTAGTTCTCAATATCGTGGCTAGAAGGGGATGAAACAACCTGGTTTATACCGAACTGCCACCTGACTGGTCATGAATACTTGCGCGTGTTCGCTGTAAAACTTCGTTTCCCGGAAGATTGAAGCAAACTGACAAACAAACATCCCGTGAACATTATCAACTGTTTAGAACAAATCGATATTTCCTTCATGAGACATTTATGAATGCTCTAAGAATGGATATAAATATCTGAAGTTTTGGAACTTGTTTGAGGTTTGTTCGTCTCGGGTCACCGCTATTCGGAAGAGGTAAAGTCTGAGCTGAGATGATTCTTTGGCAATGAGATCGCTCTTATGCAGGCAGTGGCCCGGCTCTACAAGAGCTATTGCAATCAAAAGGCTGTCTATGAGGTTGCTTCTTGCTGAATGGCGTACTCGCGAAAGCGATCTAAATCCGCTTGAAGATTGGATTCGACAATTGTTCCAATGGGTAAGTTGCCCAATAGGGGGGCGATGAAGTCTGGGACGCCATAGGCGATGGTGAGCTTTACGATGCTGCTTGACTTGCGATCATAAAAGCGAATAGCTCCCCGGTTGGGTAAGCCATCCACTGATTCCCATTGAATGATTTGGTTTGTGACGAGCTTGACGATGCGCGATCGCCAGCTAAATTCCAGGCCACTTGCCTTGAGCTGCCACACCGAGAGGTTGGGGTCTTCTGGGGAAATGGAGACGGCGTTGATCCATTTCATCCACTTGGGCATTTGTTCCAGGTCAGACCACAGGGCCCAAACCTGATCCACAGGAGTGGGTACTTCCACTTGGACGCTATGTTCCAGCCAATCGGTCATGGGATGTTGTTAGGCCTCGGGAGGCTTAGATGAATTGCTGAATTTGGAATGGGGCATCCAGTGATTCTGTGAAAACTGTTGCCGTTAATCAAAGATGGGGCCACCCTGTTGGTTAGGGTAGCCCCATGTAAAGCACGGGCTTCGATGCCGTTTGCTTAGCTATCACCCATTATTTGGGGGACACGAACGAAGTCTCCGTCGCGCTCGGGAGCGCAGTCGAGGATCTCTTCGCGATTGGGAGCAGGCTTGAGTTCGTCCTTGCGAGCCACGTTGCTAACGTCGATCGCGCGGGTCGTAGGTTCTACTCCTTCGGTGTCCAGCTCGCTGAGTTGTTCAAAGTAGTCCAGGATGCTGTTGAGTTGACCGGTTAGCTCGGTCTCTTCAGTCTCGGTTAAGGCGAGACGGGAGAGGTTAGCAACATGGTGAACTTGCTCGCGATCAATCATGGGAAGTAAAGCTAGAGAAGGGAGAGGATTTAAGCTCCTCTCCCCATTCTAAGAGAATAAGCCCGAGAAGAATAAAACCTAGAAGAAGGCATCGATCTTGGCACGGCCCGTGGTTTTGAGCCAGTTCTGGGCTTCGATGTAATTATTGGGGGCGATGCGCAGGGCTCTGAGCCAGTAGTCTGCTGCAATGTCGAAGAGTGCTTCGGCTTCCTCGCCTTTGCCATCTTCCTTTGCGCGCTCCCCTTGGTAATGGTGGATGACGGCCAGGTTGTTGAGAGCCTGGGGCATACGGGGGTTGAGGTCTACGGCTTCGTTGTAGACCTGGATCGCCTTGGAATGCTCACCGTTACTGGCGTGGATGAGGCCAATGTTGTAGAGGACATAGCTGCGATCGTAGGGATCCTCTTCCAGCTTGAGGGCTTCTTCGTAGTTGTCGAGGGCTTCGGCGTATTCACCGTCAGCCTGGGCGGACATGCCGTCGCGGTAGTAGGCAAAGGCTTCTTTTGACCGCTTGTTAGTCGGCATGGCCTTGAGGATGAGGTCTGCCATGACCGTAAAGGACTTGTCGATGAAGTTGTCGTTACGTTGGGATCTTGGCATGGCTCGCCGGTGGGGTAAAAGGGATTTGTTAAGGGTTCAAAGGGCGCAGGGGAGCGCTGGATTGCAATTACGGGAAAACAGCTAATCAAGTCCTTTGGGGCACTTGTTTCTAGCCTTTGCAGTCTTTAATGTTTCTTAGTCTATCGCTTGGGGTTGTGCGAGGTGGAGCGTTGTCAAAAAAAGAGATATATGAAGCGATCGCTTCTCAGAATCGGTCGCTATGGCTGTCTATTAACCGCTCTCTTCAGCTTTGGATTAGGGGGATGCCAGGCCATTACATCTGGGGATGGTAGGGCTGCTCAGACTGTACAAAGTAATGAGTTAACCGGAGAAGCTACAGCAGATCCCTTGGAGCTAGAAGTTGCTGATGCGGAGGAACTAGTTTCAGTCTGGGAGCCTCCGTTGGTCGAGGGCGATCGCCTCTGGACTCACGTCGAATCCCTAGTAGGTCAGCGCTATTGGGCAACGGAGCGCTCTGCGACAAGGCAGCAGGTTACAGAATCTCTGGTTGCTTTGGGCTGGGAGGTTCAAGAACAGGCCTTTGACCAAGGAATCAATCTGGTAGCGACTTACCCTCTTGAGCCAGGTGGAATAGAGACACCTCAGCAGCAGATTCTTGTGGGAGCCCATTACGACACGGTGCAGGGCTCGCCAGGGGCGGATGACAACGCCACAGGAGTGGCGACGCTGTTGGAGTTGGCGGCGCTGTATGACGAGCAAGCCAGAGCGGGCAATTGGGCGAAGGCTGAGAGTCGGCCCGATCAAAGTCAGCGAGATCTAATGCTGGTGTTCTTCGATCAAGAAGAGCAGGGCTTGTTGGGAAGTTTGGCTTTTACGGCAGAGCCAGGGAATTTGGAGACGATTCACAGTGCGGTGGTGCTGGATATGCTGGGGGCGACTTGTGGAGAGCCGGGTTGTCAGCAATATCCTGAGTTTCTGGACCAGCTAGTGAAGGGACAGCGGCTGAGTGATGTGGGCGATTTTATTGCGGTGGTGGGAGAAGC
>CALECT010000028.1 GCA_937949725.1 uncultured Pseudanabaenaceae cyanobacterium | reverse complement strand
CAAAATTTGATCTGCGACGGGATTACAGGGATCACGGGGATCCATGACAGAGCGTTGGCTGGTTGACGGCTTGGACAGGAACTGTAAATATTGCCAGTTTTGCGAAAAAGGTGGCTTTGGCTCCGCTCAGCTGCCCTTTAGACAGGCCCAAATAGCATTTCCCACTGAATTAGCAGGCTCTGAGGGCTACTCGTAGCGATCGCCTCGGTAGTCAATCCAACCATCAGGATGGTCATTCCCCCGGGGGTCAAGGTGAGTCCAATGAACGATCCCACCCAATTCATTCCATTCGTATTCGCCCTTAAAACTAACCTCCTCTCCCTCACGCAGATTGGTGACGTAGGGGGCAAGGTCGATGTTGTGACTGACGAGGACGGTGTGGGCTGGGCTGAGGCGAACAATAAAGCGCTGGTGGCGAGAGCCAATGTTGTCGTCGGACAGGAGGCGTTCGACGGTGCCGGTGCCTTCAACGATGAGGTCTGACATATGTTGGTGGTAAGCGGTAGAGATGGCTGAGTTGGTAGCGCTAGAGGCGCGGGGGATAAAGCCTTTGATGAAGGAGGGGAGGGCTTGGGCGGGCGCTGGGGCAGCGAGGGTGCAGCAGAAGATTAAGGCTATTGCGATGGGCAGCGATCGCCACACCGACGATCTATGACGCGTTTCTAGATGGCTTGTGGGGACATGGCATGCCATGTCCCTGAACAGGTTTAATACCCAATGCGTTAGGCCTCGCCACCTAAGCCTGGGCCGAATATTGCCAATCATCAGGAGCCTCTTCAGCATCATCCTTATCCTCTAGCCAGCAAAGTCCACCGTAGCCCTGGCTGACGATGTCTCTGAGCAACAGATACCACCAATCGTCAATCACGTCTGGATCTAGGGGCTTTCCGTTACGTTCCGCATTGGTCCAGGTGGCGATCACTGCGGGGGGTAGGGTTTCGTTGCGATCGCGATGCCCCTCAAATAGACATTCCAAATATTCTTCAGCCGTCTGCGCCACGAGCGTTCCTTCCCAACCGCCACCCCACTCATCTTCTACTCGATGGATGGGCAAGGGCCAGGGCAGGCTGTAAAGGCTGCACTGCAAGGCATGGCGGCAGTGCGTTAAGTCTTGGCACAGGTGAATGGCGCAGTTCACAACAGGCGGCTAGAAGAAGGACTGGTGTTTGATGATTCTTGTTCTTATGTATATCTCTTCTAAGTCCACGTTTAGAGGTTGTTTGAAAATTCGGCCAAGCGTCAAATCTTTGACTTGAATTAGGCGATTGCAGCACACATTCCATTGTTTTTGGCGCATTATGGCATCGATGGCTACAGCCAAGAGCCTTTTTCAAACAACCTCATTAGGGCGATATCAGGTTGAGTAAGTCAGTTATGGAAGTTACTTCTTCAAAGCAGCGCTTCAATTTTGAACTAAAGCCATTGTTGCTGGTCTTCTGTTTGATGCTTGGAGGATGTAGCGCTTCTCGAAATCAAGATTCTCTGGATAATGCTGAATCGATTCAGCCAACGACAACACCCCAGACAAGCGAAAATAACCAGCAATCGACAGTTCTTTCTCAACCCTCCCCTTCTGTTCATCGTGAAGATCAACCTGCCAAAGTCATAGCCCCCTCTCCTTCTACGATTGCTCCATCTCAAGCAGAAGCTCCGCCTACTGTCGTTGCTCCATCATCCCAAGCAGATACTTCTCCATCTGTTGCTGTTCCATCCCAAGCAGATACGACCCCGCCTGTGATTGTGACCCCGGAAGCAGCCACTCCCCCTGCTGCCGTCCCAGCGAAAGAAGAGTCCCCATCAACGGCGACCTACGATGCCTTAGATGAATTTGGGCAATCCAAATTCAGCCTCAAAAGCTCAGATATTTTCGCTTCTGCTAATCTGCCAAACTCACCCATTTCTTTTGATGAGCGTGACCTCCTAACTGTTTTAGTCAATACGCGGAATTACTTCATCAACCACAATCAGCAAGACCCTAAGGTACTCAGAGGTGGCCTTCTAGAAAACCAAGGCATTACTGTGGCTGACATCATGGAAACGCTGAATTTCATGATTCAAGTTTTACAGGAAGATCTGACAGCTAACCGTATAACTCGCTTAAAGAATCCTCAGTTTATAGAAGAGCATTTTCAAGCGATTCGATGGTCACCCTATGATCCAGAAGGTGTTGTCCAGGAACAGCTCAGAATTACTCAATATGCAATTTTTACTCATCCTGGATCACGGACTAAAACATCAATCTATGACACTCCCCTATATCGCCTAAATTCTGAATTAAACGCTGACAATATTGAAACCCGTTACTCTAAGCAGGATGTTGTCTCAGGTGTCTATGAGCTGGGTGGTGAAGCTTATGGTCGAGCCATTCCGATCGCCTATTTGACTAGAGATGGTTTAGAAGAGGCCTTATTGCAAGGCACGATCTTAATCAACTTTGAAGACGGCTCCTCTTCCTACTTCAATGTTGATATAAATAACGGAATTGCCTATGTTCACGGAACGGCCCAGAAAGCACAAAAACGCTATTGGTATTTCAAGGAGGTTGAATCCATAAAAGGATATGGATATCAGAGCCAGGCCAAGATTCCTGTGCTTCCAGGCGTCACGTTTGCGGGTGATATTTTGAATATTGGTCTTGGGAAAATCGTTGTACTCGACAATTGGGTTGAAGGTGAGAAACGGTTGCAGATCGGCGTGATTGCGGATACGGGCGGTGCCTTTAGCCCCAATTTATATCAGTTGGATTATCTTGCAGGGATTTTTCCCAGTAGAGCTGCATTTTCGGATCATGCTCGGCAATACTCAGACTATGCGACGGCTTACGTTTTGGTACGTCGTCGATAGGTGATGAGGTGATGAATCAGGCCCTGTGATTCAAACGTTGGAGCGATCGCGATGCCCCTCAAACAAATATTCCACATACTCCTCTGCCGTCTGGGCAACAAGCGTTCCTTCACAACCACCGCCCCACTCATCCTCCACACGGTGCATGGGCAAGTGGCCAGGGTAGGCTGTAAAGACTGCACTGCAAGGCATGGCGGCAGTGCTCTAGGTCTTGGCAAAGGTGGATGGCATAGTTCATGAGAGAGCGAATAATTCTAATTCAGCTGCATTGCAGGCATCTTTCCTATGTAGGGAATCCTAATCCTAGAAAAGTTGAGAAACCTAGCGATCAGAATCATGGAAGCGGAATTTCGGCTGAGTCTACAAGATCTGAATGAATCACAGCATTGTCATTGTAAAAATTCTCGCTTTCGGCAAGCAATTCGTCGATTTGTAATTCCTGTATTGGCTGTCGCAATGCTTGTAGCGGGGGGATTTCTACTCTTAGTTAAAGCTCCTCCAGATTCTTTGTTGAGCCTCGGTCTTTTGGGAACGGTGCCGATTACCCGCCTTATTCTTCTACTTCCACAACTGCTCGCTTTAGGAGGTGCATGGTCGCTCACGACTCCTGGTGGACTTCTAAGCAGAGCATTAGCTTCGCAAGCTTTTAACACGAGCAAAGAATTCCAAACTGTTCATCAAATTTTGATTGATTCTAGCGGCTTTGTTTGGTTGCACAAGAAATCAAACAAAAGGCGCAGTTGGCAATCATTTCGAGGATTTCGAGAAACTCAGAATCTCTATCTTTTGTACAACCGTTCCATTCGTGACGCAGAGATATTGCCCAAACGTGCCTTTTCCCCCGAACACCTTGTGAGCTTACGTCAGACTCTTTCTCAAAATTTGAGTGAACTCTAATGCCGTTGTCGCTTTGAATGTGAAGCTTCCCAGCTAAATATTGCGCTCTGCTGCGGCTTCATCCCGAGCAAATTGACCCTCGCTAGAATCACAAAATCCCCTTGAGGTCGTTTGTGATGTCCATTGCTCAACGCTTCTCTGCCCTCGCTCTGGGCCTAGGGCTAGCTCTGCTACCCGGCACAGTCCAAGCCCAGGAGCAAGACTTCAGCGCCGTTGAAATCAAAACGGTCCCCGTTGCTGAAAACGTCTATGTTCTCCTCGGTGAAGGCGGCAACATTGGCGTTTCTGCTGGCCCCGATGGCGTATTTCTGATCGACGACCAGTTTGCGCCATTGACTGAGAAAATTCGAGCTGCGATCGCCGAAATCAGCGACCAGCCGATCAAATTTGTCCTCAACACCCACTGGCACTTCGACCACACCGGCGGCAACGAAAACCTGGGCAAAGAAGGCACCATCATCGTCGCCCATGACAACGTCTACCAGCGCATGAGCACGGACCAATTCATCGAAGCCTTTGGCATGGAAGTTGCGCCATCGCCCAAGGCTGCCCTGCCCGTGATTAGCTTTAGCGACACGACGACGTTTTACTTGAATGGCGATCGCATCTGCGCCTTCCATGTAGACCCCGCCCATACCGACGGCGACTCCATCGTCCACTTCCACGAAGCTAACGTCATCCACATGGGCGACACCTACTTCAACGGTATCTACCCCTTTATCGACACCTCTAGCGGCGGCAGCATCGACGGCATGATTGCCGCAGTGGAAGAGGTTTTGGAACTGGCCAATGACGAAACGGTGATTATTCCCGGCCATGGTGCAATCTCGAATCGGGCAGAGCTAGTGGTGTATTACAACCTGCTGAAGACCGTGCGAGATCGGGTTGGAGCCGCGATCGCCCAGGGCCAAACCCTAGAGCAAGTCCTCGCCGATTCCCCCCTCACCGATTTGGATGAGAAATACGGCCAAGGCTTCCTTAAGCCCGAGCAATTCCTCACCATCATCTACAAGGATTTGAGCAATCCCTAGCCGTCATCTCTCCACCCTATGGGCAGGTTTACTCAGGAATAGTCTCTAGACAGCGTGAATCCTTGGACTAAACCTGCCCCCAAAATTATTCAAAATGCTTCAACGTTTCACCACGCTCGTGATTCTGAGCCTCAGCCTCGCGGCCTGCCAGTCCAGCCAGCCCGAAGCGATCGCTCCCCCTGCGGAACCAGACCCAGCCGTTAGCCTGGAGTCTCCTATCGAACCTGCACCAGAGGCACCCGTCGTCGAGGAGCCTCCTGCCCCTGAGCCCACACCACCGACCGCAACCGAACCAGAAACACCTGCAAAACCAGAGCCCACATTCTCTGAAGCAATTCGAGCAGAATACGCCATCCAAGATCTCGACCGCTTTACCGACAGCGCTAAAGTCGGCGACAGCCCTGTTGCCATGGCAACGGTCGCCTTTGCTGCGGAAGTTCTAGAAGAAGGCCGCTACAGCGAAGAAGTTGAAAGTGACCTGGGGCAAGAGCGAGCCGTCGTCCTCTTCACCCAAAACAACCTAGCCGACGGCTCCGTTAAGGACATGCGCTACAGAGCCGAGTACGCAAAATTGACCGAGCAATGGCAACTGGTTTGGGTCGGCTTTCAATCCCGCTGCTGGGAAGGTCGAGGCCATCAGGACTGGTCCAAGGAATTCTGCTCCTAGCTCAGTGGCCAGAATCGGAGAGCTGTCTAGAATTAAATCCATGAAGATTCAGCAGCCCGACTGGCCCAAAGACTCCAAAGTCGCGATCGCCCTCCAGCGTCAGCTCGCCACCCAAGTCATCACCACCGATGACCTAGGCCCAATCGGCGATCTCAAATACGTTGCAGGCGTGGATGCAGGTTTTGAAGATGGCGGCACCATTACCCATGCCGCCGTGGTCGTGCTGAGCTTTCCGGAGCTAGAGCTGGTTGAAATGGCGATCGCCCGCGTCCCCACCACCTTCCCCTACGTCCCCGGCCTCCTCTCCTTCCGCGAAGCCCCTGCCCTCCTCGAAGCCCTGGCCAAAATCAAAATCGAGCCCGACCTCATCCTCTGCGACGGCCAAGGCATCGCCCACCCCCGCCGCCTCGGCATCGCCAGCCACCTCGGCCTACTCGTGGATAAGCCCACCATTGGCGTCGCCAAATCCCGCTACATCGGCACCTACGAAGAGCCCGAAGCAGAGAAAGGGAGCTGGTCCAAGCTGATGGATAAGGACGAGCAAATTGGTGCCGTCGTCAGAACCCGCACCAACGTAAAGCCACTATTTATTTCCAGTGGGCATCGGGTGGGCTTAGAGACAGCGATTGATTTGGTGTTGAAATGCACCACGAAATACAAGCTGCCGGAAACGACGCGACTGGCGGATCGGCTGGCCTCGCGGCGGGGGCCGATGCCGGAGATTACAGCCACTCACTCATAAAGAGCCAAGGCAACAAGAGGCAAGAAGCAAGGCAACCCCCTCGCCCTTCGTGCGGTCCCCCTTGAACCAAGGGGACAGGGTTTGGCCTGTGGTGCGTCAAGAATTGGTGACGACCCCACAACAACGCTCGTCAACTCAACAGGCCCAAAGTACTTACCGCCTGAAGTGAAGCAACCCAGCCTTTTGCGCAAGAGGATAACCTCTAAGGAGGAGGCGCTTCGTCCTCCTTGAGCGGGGTTTGGGGCTGGCCCCAAGGCTGTCTGGATTTGGCGACTTGCCTCCACCCGCCCAGCGATCGCCACCACCCTCAAAAATAAGAACCAACGCCCCATGCCCCAAAAACCTCAACACCTGATATAAAAGCAACAGCTCCGCCAAAGCTTTCCCCCTGGATGCCCCCGTGCTGAACCACCCCTCCCAATCCCCCCAACTCCAAAAACTCCTCACCACCTGCCAGACCACCCTAGGGCAAACCCAACAAACCCTAGCCGCCTGGATAGAAGCAATCACCCAGCGGGTATCCCAAAGCATCAACCTCAGCAACCATCGCCAAACCCCAACCCAAATCCCTGTCCAAAGCCGCCGCGCTGGCCAATGGCTCCTCCTCGCCATACCCGCGATCGCCCTCCTCATCTGGAACTGGCAACTCCTCATCGCCCTAGCCGTCGGCCTAGCCGCCATGGCCCTCATCTACCAACTCCAAACCCGCGACCTCCAACCCTGGATCGCCGGACTCCGCCACTGGCTCAACGGCCCCCACCGCCTCCTCCTCCTCTGCGTCCCCTGCGGCAGCATCGCCATGCTCGGCACCTACCTAGGCGCAAACCTCTGGGACGACACCCACAACACCTGGCTCGTCAGCTGCATCCTGCTTCAAGGCCTCGGCATGATTGCAGGCCTAGCCCTGTTGTCTACGCAAGTCTTGAATCGGGAAAGCGATCGCTTCGAAAACAGCCTCGACGACGCCCTCGCCGAACTCACCCACCCCAACCCCCTCAACCGCCTCATCGCCGTCCGCCAACTCAACCGCCTCAGCGATCGCAACCTCCTCAACCCCGAACAAACCCGCATCGCCAACCAAGCCCTACAACTCCTCCTAACCCAAGAACCCGAAACCCTCGTCCGCGAAGCCACCCTCCACAGCCTCGAACCGGGCCTAATGGCACCCGAATTTTCATCCCTAGAAGAATCTGGTCTTGATACGCTGTAGGGGCGGGGTCCTCCCGCCCTCTTGCCCCTGCGCATGCCTATTGCCGGGCGGGAAGACCCCGCCCCTACCGTTGGCATAACAACTGGGGATGGGCATCGCCATTTCCTGGCTACCCAATCAATGTCAGACGCCCTCACCGCAGCCATCAAACAGAAAGCCCTCGACCTCGGCTTCCACAAAGTCGGCATCGTCAACATCGCCGACTTTGACCAAGACACCAGCGGCACCGACGCCATCCAAAACTGGCTCGACCAGGGCTACCAAGCCGACATGGCCTGGATGGACAACCCCAGACGCCGGGACATTCGCCTCATCCTCCCCGACGCCCACAGCCTAATCTGCCTCGCCCTCAACTACTACAGCCCCCAACAGCGCAGCGACGAACCCGGCACTGCCAAAATCTCCCGCTACGGCTGGGGCCGCGACTACCACCGCATCCTCACCAAAAAGCTCAAAGCCTTCCACCTCTGGCTTCAAGCCGAACAAGAGACGCTGCGAGCCCTAGCTGAGGCAGACGCTGGCACAGATCGCTCAGAAACCGATTTCCCCGCGATCTTTCCCGAGACTATCCACTCCCGCTTCTACGCCGACACCGGCCCCGTCCAAGACAAACTCTGGGCCCAGCGAGCAGGCCTGGGCTGGGTCGCCAAAAACAGCAACCTCATCACCCGCGACTACGGCTCCTGGGTCTTCCTTGGAGAACTCATCACCAACCTCCCCCTCACCCCAGACAAGCCCCACACCAACCACTGCGGTAGCTGTAGCCGCTGCATCGAAGCCTGCCCCACCGACGCGATCGCCGAACCTTTCGTCGTTGATGCCAACCGCTGCATCGCCTACCACACCATCGAAAGCAAAGCTGAAGAGATACCCGAAGCGATCGCCCAAAACCTCCAAGGCTGGGTCGCAGGCTGCGACATCTGCCAAGACGTCTGCCCCTGGAACCAACGCTTCGCCCAGCCCACCGATGAACCCGGCTTCGAACCCTACCCCTGGAACGTCAACCCCAAACTCCAAGACCTCGCCAACCTCAACGAAGCAGAATGGCAACAACGCACCCCCGCCTCCGCCCTCCGCCGCATCAAGCCCCCCCAATGGCGACGCAATGCCCAAGCTAACCTTCCACCAGAGCCACCCAAGCCCAGCCCCCCGTAAGGGCGGGTTTAGCAGGCATCTACGCGCTCGCCCATCCACCTCCCATCAAAACCCGCCCCGGCCTTACCCCCGCCTTTTCCCTAAAGCTCATCATCCGGGAACTTAGAGCCTCCATCCTGACTCTGAGTAAGAGATAATGTATAAGATGACGGTGTAACTGCTTTGCCTACCTAGGCCAGCGCAGCCACCCTGCCCGAAAACCTCCTGTCTGTGTCGTTCTGGACCCTCTGCTTGTGAAGCTTCTCCGCCTTCTCTGCCTACCGCTCCTGCTCAGCCCCGTTTCAGCCCTGTCAGTAGTATTGTCAGCGGCACTCCCCGCGAGAGCCCAAGCACCCCACACCGTCACCATTGACTTCGAGCAACTGCGCCAAGAAGGCCTCGCCCTCGCCCAAGAAGCCGCCCAACGCAGCCAGTTCCAGCAATACGACATTGCCCTCCAGCAAGTCGAACTCGCCACCCAGCTGGTCCCCGACGACTTCCGCATCTGGGCCGTCGCCGCTGACGTCTACCTACGCACCGACAACCTCGACAAAGGCATCGAAGCCCTCAAAACCGCCGAGAAGCTAGAGCCCGAAGACGCCTCCATCCAACTGGCCCTAGGCACCGCCTACTTCCGCCAAGACAAGTTCCAAGAAGCCATCCGCTACTACGAGAAAGGCGTCAAGCTCAAGCCTGAGTCTCCTGGGGCACTGTTTGACCTGGGCAATGCTTACTTCATGACCAACGAGCTGGGGAAAGCGATCGCCAGCTACAACAAAGCCGTCGACCTCGGCGACGACTTCTGGGAAGCCATCAACAACATTGGTCTCGTAGCCTACGAACAAGGCGATGCAGACGAAGCCATCACCCAATGGACTCGCGCCGTCTCCATCAACGCCGAAGCTGCTGAACCCAAGCTAGCTCTTGCTGCTGCCCTTTATGCAAAAGGTCAGCGTTTCCAAGCCATCCGCCTCGCCAAGCAAGCTCTCAAAATCGACCAGCAATACAGCGACATCGACTTCTTGAAAACGCAGCTTTGGGGCGACAAGCTCGTTGAAGCCACAAAATCTCTTCTGAAAAACCCAGCGATTTAAGCTAGTACATTGTCAAAGCTCAAGTGATGGACATCTCAAAAATCAAAACGCGCTGAACACGGTAGTTTGGGCCAACGTTGTACCACTCATTTCATGGCGAGCAAGGTACTTCTCTTCAAACAATTTCTCACTTATACAGTGACAAAAAGCCCCTTCAAGAATTGTCTTGAAGGGGCTTTGAACTTAAAAGTGCAATCGGTCTATGAAATACCGACCCATTGGGAATTCAAACTATCAATACCGATGCTTGCCGTTCTATTAAGACCATTCATTTCCCAGATCACATTCTGATCGCCCCTACGCCAAGCAATATCAGCATTGCCATCACCGTTGTAGTCGCCAGAACCAATAATCTTCCATTCAGAAGGCAACGTAGAGCCACCGGGAATCAGCGGTGTCGCAAAGGAAGATTGCAGCAACTCATTGCCATCTAGCTCCCACACCGCATTTTGCCCATCTTCAACGTTGCGCCAGATGATGTCATCTCGGCCATCACCATTAAAGTCCCCGGTTGCCCCAAACTCCCATTTGAGCGGCAAGAAGCCATCAGCGCTCTGGCCAATACCCGTCAAATCGACAAAGAGTGAATTTTGGAAGTTCAAGCCATCCATCTCCCAAATCACGACCTGACCCGAAAGTGTATCTCGCCAAATCACCTCGGCTTGGTCATCACCATCTAAGTCGGCAACATCCTCCATTCTCCATCTAGCAACCCGGTTGTTATCAACAGGGTTTTGTGGAGCAAAGAAGACGCTAGATTGCTGCTCTAGACCATCCATTAGCCAAACGGCATTTTGGAAGTTCTCTTGATTTCGCCACAAGATGTCAACATTTCCATCCTGGTTGAAGTCAAAGGTCCCTACAGCCTCCCAAGCATCAGGAAGAGAACCACCACTGAAAGTAATAGCTTCAGCTGTCCGGGTGTAAACATCAGGACTGGTCTCCTCTAACGACCAAGCTGCCGTCTCCACAATGCCATCCCTATTCCTGGTCCAGAAAATATCCTCAAAGCCGTCTTGGTTGAAATCTTGTTCAGGGTTAAACGTGACTGGAATATCCACAGTTTGGCTTGCAAACTGAGGCCCACCGTTACCCGTGTTACCTAAGTCATCTACATCAATTCGTAGAGAAGCATTGCCCGTTGTATTGAAAGGCTTGAAACGCGCCCCTTCCAGAGCAGCATTAATATCACTCAGCGTTCCTGTAAGAGTAATGCGCTCATCCCCTAAGCCATCTCCCTCCGTGAGAGTTAAGCCAGTCAATCCTGACAGTGTAAACAGGCCCTGACTACTCGTTAGAGAAATCTTGACAGGGGTATTCACTCCCGCATCAGGATCACTCACAACAATGCTATTCCCAGTCGCAGCAGAGAAAACAATAGAACCACTACCTACAACTGGCTCACTCGTCGGAGCCAACACTAGAGGAGCATCGTTAATATCATCCAGCGCCAAAGATACAGGTGCATTAAAGTTACCGTCGATATCTGTTACAGCGTTAGAACCAACTGTGACAGAAACAGGATCCGTCGAGTTATTCGGCGTCAATGTGAATGTATATTCACTAGCCGATACCTGCGCGAAGTTGCTGACAATCCCATTAGTGGGGACAACATCCGTCAAGTCAAAACCAATGACATCCTCGGAGAACAATGCGGATACAACAAAGGGTGAAGTTGATGCATCAGCATTAAGTGTCAAAGCAGGATTGACCATTGAAACGCTAAAGACGTCTTCAATGACCGCAGGGTTGGGAGACTGCAATGCACCACCAGCATCAACACCTTCAGACACCAGAATATCAACATCGGAAACATCAATATTGGCATCAACAATGGTGAACCGTTTTTCAAATGTCGTGTCATTAATCCAGGTTCCACCTGGCACCTCAACAATGCTTCCTGCAGGATCTTCAGCAGTCTTAAAGCCAATGATTGGCAAATCAAGAGAAACGGTATCCATGGCCTTGGACCATAGAATTGTCAGGACCAGTTCTTGACCCGCATCAGAATCTGTCAGGGTAGTGAGGCTGGGAGTAATACTAACGACTTCTGGGACTGGAGGATTGAAAAAGACATTGAGCGGTCCACCCGGCTGATTAAGATTTTTCGCCAGGTCTGCCAAAGTATTTTCGGGAAGCTCAAGTACCACCGGCCCCTCCACAGTAGGTTCCACCGTGAGAACATACTGGCTAGGGGAGATCGTTGCGACGGATGTCACTGTGCCATTGGTGATGGCGATATCGCTCAATTCGAAACCAACTACGTCTTCGTTAAAAACAAGGTCAACGAGGAATTCACCCTCAACTTCACCGGCAGGATTCAATGAGCCGGCCTGGACCGCCAGGGTTGTAGCCACAGGGCGAAAACCGTCATAGGCCACATTGAGCTGGGGAGATGCATTGTTTAGGTTTGTTGCCCGATCCTCAAATGTCCCAGCCCCAACGCTAAGTGACACAAATGCATTCGTTTCACCAAAGGGCGTGACGGGATCAACCGTGAAGAGGTATTCGCTGGAGTTTACTTCAGTAAAGTTCCCTGTCAAAACGCCTGGCGTTAGCGTTACATCAGCAAGCTCAAAACCTACCACAGGCTCACTGAACGTTGCACGAACCGTAAATGGACGATTTAGAGGGCCAACGAGGGGCTGATTGGGAGCATCTGGATCCAATGCTTCTAGGGTGACTTCAGGCGGAGTGATGTCATAAACGCGCCGGATAAACTCAACTGCAGCACTGGGGTTGCCCCGCAAATCCGTAATGGCTGTGAAACCAGGCTCCGTTCCATTGGTCAGGAAGTCAGGCACATCTGTAAAAACATCACCCTCTGAAAGGGGATTCACCACATAGCCAAATGACTGTCCATCGGGTGCCAAGCTCAGGCCGTTGATAAAACCATTGCCAGCACCTAGATTATCCACCGTAAATGTTGCTGGTTCTACAGGCTCTGTGAACGCGCCAAAAACAGCGAAGGGGCGGTTAACAAACTCCGGAGCAACGAAGGGATTGCCGTTACTGTCGAATAGATATGCTTCGAACGGTGTAACCGACGGGTTGAGCGTATCAATACTAAAAATGTCAGTAACGATCGCATTAGGCGGCAGCGCAGGCACCTGAGGGGAACCACCAACGCCCACACCACCATCTACAGCGATATCGATATTGATCAACTCAGTGTTGATATCCGCGAGATCATAGCGGGCAACAAAGGTATTGGGTGCGATCCAGCTACTGTTTGCCCCTAATGTCACTGTAGATAGTGGATTCTCTGCAGCATTGGGAAATGTGACAACTGGGGCCACCGACTGATCCATCGGTTGGTCATAGACCAAGGTGATTTCCAATTGATTGACCCCAGGGGCTCCTGGATTGGTGCCAATGACTAGCGGATCATTAACAAAGAAGACATTGGGAGTCGCCGCAGTCAGCTGAGGCTGCGCCCGGTAAATATAAGCGGCCCCAGCTAGACTCAGATCATCTCGACCATCGGGAGTGGCCGGATTGTTGAAGTCATTATTGTCACGAACAAAATTCTTGCCTGATGCACCCACAACTGCGGAGCTACTTCCGGCTGGAGAGGTGTAAACATCCACTGCAAAACCGAATTGGTCACCATTGATGCGATCGTCACCTGTGACTCGATCTTCTTGCTCCCAGAAGTTTCCGTCATCGCTAAGCTCATAGATATAGGCAACACCAGGTCGAGGCAAGCGTGGAGCTGGGAATTGGTTTACATCTCCATTGGGGGGAATTTCATTGACGAAGGTCGGGTCATCATAGTTGTCTTCTTCGGTGTAAGAACCGACGATGGCTGCCCCACCATCAATGCCAACAGAGATACCAAACTGGTCTCCAGCTCGCAGAGTATTGTCGCTACCCGTTAGCTGCTGAGTTTGGTTCCAAACTCCATCCTGGTCTCGAAAAACATAGGCTGAGCCAGCATTGAAGTACTTTTCGGTTCCTGCTTCGTCAAGAGCGATGTTATTGCCAGGGGAGCCAACAATGGCATAGCCGTTTGTAATATCTACGGAAGCACCAAAACGATCGCCAATTTCTGCAGATTGCTGGTTAGCCGCAGAGCCAACATCATTTGCAATGACTGCTGCGGCATTGCTCGTATCCCAAACGCCATTGACTTGGCGGAATATATAAGCCGCACCGCCCGCAATGGCACCTCCCTGGCCATCTGTAACATCAGCATTAGGGGAGCCGGCAATGATCAAACCGTCCGCGATCGCGACAGATTCGCCAAAGCGATCAAATGCAGCCTCACTACCAGCATTTAGATTTGTTATTTTGTCGCCGACCTGAGTCCAAGCACTTCCATCAGCAGAGGCTTCGAAAATGTAAATAGCACCAGTTTGTTGCTCACCCTGGCTCCGGCTGTCATTGGGAGCACCCACGACAATATTGAGACCATCTATCCCAACAGACGTTCCAAATTGGTCAAAGGCGCGGCTGCTTAGATTGCCAATTGCAGGGCCGTTGTCAGTCTGAACAATTTTTTGGACTTGCGACCATTCGCCAGTGGTTGCATCCCGCTTAAAAACGTAGGCAGCACCAGTAAACTCATCGAGTAATCCTGCTGTCGGAGAAGGGCTACGTGCACCAGGGGCTCCCACTGCAACATATAGGTCGTCACTACCAGGAATCCGAGAAGCATCTACAGATTGGCCAAACAAGGCACTCACTATAGGGTCATCTGCAACGAGCTGAGTTTCGCGGCTCCAGCTCCCGTCGGTGGGGTCCACTGCAAAAACGTAAACCGAGCCAACATCACTACCCGGAACGAGCGTGCCATTATTATCGATTACGTCGCTATTATTAGGGACACCGACCAAGGCATAGCCATCAAAAATAGCGACTGCACTGCCAAACTGATCCAGCTCATCAATATCGCCTTCAGAAGTGTCAGGGTTCTGAATCACACCATTGACTGAATCAGCCAGCAGCTTCTCGGCTTCAAACCAGTCGAAAGTGCTCACATAAGCTGATTGTGTGGCCTTAGAGATTGCCAGTTGAGGCGTGAAATCAGCTGTAGCAACATCTAAGGACCAGTTGCCTCCCTCGCTGAGACTGCCGACCTTGGTCGTCGAAGCTGCAATCTTTGCTTGGGTTGCAGCTTGTAACTTGGCAATAAATTCTTCGCCTGCATCACCAGCAGCAACATTGCAACCGTAGAGGAGCAGTTCTGCCTCGGAGTCGACGAACCAGCTGGCCAAAGTCTCTTGATAGTCAAGGAGATTCGTCAGGTTTAGTTCGCCATTGCCCAAGTAAAGAGTGCCAGGGGAACCATGGGTAATGATGTGAAGCTGCTTGACCCCAGGGCGATGTTCTAACGCTGAAGTGATTTGCGCCAGACCATCCTGATCGTCGTTTAGCAAAACAACAGCTGCATCCGATACCACACCGGCCATGAGCTGCTGGTAATCTGCTACACCTGCATCAATGACTACTAGGGTCGAAACCGGTTCCTGAGAGGTTACGCCTCTTGTAGGTAGGGTCGATGCAATGGTAGATGAGGTTGAGCTGAACATGGTGGTCATCTCTAAATTGTGGCGGAAGGTGCATTGAAGAGAACGATCTGGGCAAGAGGGAGCCCATGCTTGATTGAGACGCTAGCCTAGCAGAGAAATACAGGTATTTACCCAGCTAAAACAATTACGATCTCCGATCCCAAGATGACAAACCATTGGGGGAACGGGGAGTGCTTTATCAGAGACTCATAGTTGGGTGTTGCAAACTTATCAACTGTCCTACCTCTTTAATCGGACCTAATAGATATGGCCAATCTGTACACAATCTTGCCCATTGTTTGCGTTAAATCAATCACTCAGATCACAAATCCGGAAAAGGGAACAAAAATTCTCAAAAAGCCGTCTCAGCTCCAAAAATCCACATATACATGGCTTTTTAGAGTTTCTAATCGTCGCGAGAGTATTTGAAGAGAATAGAGGCTGAGCTATGGATTGTGAACAATGCATTGCGTTCTCACAACAGCATTATTGAGACATGACCTGCATGACTTGACGACGAAAATGTATTTTTTATACTTCGATCAAGGTTCAAATTACGGTCTTTCTCAATAGTTTTTGGAACGATGCTGCGTAATCACAACAGCCTCAGAGATCGCTAGCAACTTATGTTTTTTTACTTGGATTTTATTTGTTTCTAAGGGGGATTTTCTCAGCAGGCATGGAAACCTCTGGACTGTGTGATCTGGGTCGCCTATGCGCCAGCTGTCTGGATTGCTAAGTAGTGTGTGTGGAGGCTGAACCGTTCTCGCGCACAATATAACTAGCTGAGGTTGTTGTAGCTGCCAAGTCAAAGATATTTGGGCAGATGGAATTGACATCACATGGACCTCTTTGACCACCATCGCGAAGAATTGGCCCTGAGTGAAGCTCCCCTCGCTGCGCGGCTGCGGCCTAGGCTGCTGGACGATTTCATTGGACAAGACCACATCGTAGGGCCGGGGCGGTTGTTGCGGCGGGCGATCGCCGCAGACCAACTCTCTTCCGTGATCTTCTACGGCCCACCAGGCACGGGGAAAACGACCCTGGCCCAGATTATTGCCAATAGCACCCAGGCTCATTTCATCGCTATCAACGCTGTGCTGGCGGGGGTAAAACAGATTCGAGAAGCCATTGAGGAAGCCCAAAACCGTCGGGGACAACAGGGTCAGCGCACGATCTTATTTGTAGATGAGGTGCATCGGTTTAATAAGGCCCAGCAGGATGCTCTGTTGCCCTGGGTGGAAAATGGCACGATTGTGCTGATTGGGGCGACGACAGAGAATCCCTATTTTGAGGTAAATAAGGCCCTGGTGAGTCGATCTCGGTTATTTCAGCTGCGATCGCTGAAGGATGCAGATTTAGAACAGGCCATTGACCGCGCCTTAACCGACAAGTACTTGGGCTACGGCGAGCTGGCCGTGGAAATGGAGCCTGAGGCGCGTGCACATTTGGTCAATGTGTCCAATGGCGATGCGAGAGCCTTGCTCAATGCCCTAGAGCTGGCGGTGGAAACAACAGACCCCAATGAAGCGGGGCAACGTCTGATCACCTTGGATGTAGCGGAGGAGTCGATTCAGCAGCGGGCGGTGCTGTACGACAAAGAGGGGGATGCCCACTTCGATACCATCAGTGCTTTTATCAAGAGCGTTCGAGGTTCGGACCCTGATGCGGCGCTTTATTGGCTGGCGCGGATGGTCTACAGCGGCGAAGATCCGCGCTTTATCTTTCGGCGGCTGATCATTTTGGCCAGCGAGGACATTGGCCTGGCAGACCCCCAGGCGGTGGGGGTGGTGATGTCCTGTGCTACGGCTTTTGACCGCATTGGCATGCCAGAGGGACAATATTCCCTGGCCCAGGCGACGCTGTATTTGGCGAATACGGCGAAGTCGAATAGCGCTTTGGGTTATTTTGAAGCGTTGAAGGCGGTGGAGAAGGAGCGAGCGGAGGATATTCCCAATGCTCTAAAGGACAACCATCGCGATGCTAAGAGCTTTGGTCACGGGGCAAATTATAAATATCCCCATGCCTACCGGGACCATTGGGTGGCTCAGCAGTATTTGCCCAGTGGCTTACAAGGCCAGGCCTTTTACCAACCGTCGAACCAGGGCTGGGAAAGGGATTTAGCAACGAAAGTGGACCAGCGGCGGGAAGCCCAAATCGCGGCCTTAGCTGAAGGGGATATGGCGGTGCCGGAAGTGTTGAGCTTTGGGCCAGTCAATCAGCGGGCAGAGCGGTGGATTCAGCGGGCGGTGAGCCAGAGTGGTGAGCGGTTGGGGGAGATGCGCGATCGCCTCTTCGACTTAGCCCAATGCCAACGCCACCACCGAGTCCTGGATGCCAAGGCTGGCAGTGGTTTGATGACTTGGGAAGCGGTGCGACGGGTGCCGGAGGGTCAGGTCTATGCCCAGGTTGCCACTGCGGCAGAGCGGGAGCAATTGGAACGACAAGCAATGGATTTGCCGGAGCTAATGCGGCCCGTTGTGCTCTCTAGCCTTCGGCAGCATCCGGAGCCATCAGCAAGTGCAAAAGCCAAGCCTGACAAGCATGAAGCAAATCGCTCAGAGCTGACTGAAGCGTTGACCTTTGAACGCATTATTGGTCGCAATGTTCTCGCAGGGGAACATCAGGTCGCTGAATGTTTAACGCAGTTGGTCCAAAAGCTGAGTGACGACGGGCGGTTGATATTAGTCGAGTCATTGCCCGGCCAGTCCCAGCGCCTTTATGAGTGGTTGGATGCACGTTGGCTGACCCAAAAGTTGCTAAAACAACTAAAGGAAGCAGAAGAGTCTCTCTACCATTCGGACCCCAGCTTGAATTGGGATGTGGAAGCCTTGCGATCGCCCCTAGAATCCTCTGGATTAGCGGTGACTGTGGAAGTAGAACCGACTGTGAGCCAAGTCCAAGTTTCCCAGAGCTTAATCAACTATTGGTTTGGCAATCGCCCCCAGAGCTACGCCCAGCGAATTGGCAAAATGCTTTCGCATGAAGAGGTTGGCAAAGTTCGCCAGGTGTTTGAGACAAAGTTGATGGGACGACAGCTAGAGCTGAGGGGAGCGATCGCCTGGGTCGTTGCCAGCCAACCCTGAAGGCTTCATTGGCTTGACGCTGAGCAACCACTCCTGCGCGCGTACAATGGCACAGGCCAATCTTTAGCAGGGGCGATCGCCATGGAAACGAATAGCTTTATTGCCCACTGGCAAGAATGGGTGACATTAGCGGGCTACTTTGGCCTCGCTGGATTTGTGGCCTGGCAGATCTTCACCCGCAGCTAAGACCCACCTTTGCTTCTAGGCTTTATGGGCGGGGAGTATAGCTGGAGCGATCGCTTCATCCCCACTTCCCATCTCCAACATCTCAGAGTCTATCGACGGTAGACTTCGCCACTATCCCAATCCAGCGCATAATCCGTATCACTGATGCGTCGCCAGGTTACCTTCCCTGACTGAGTTTCGACCAAGGCACGCTCAGTAATCCGCACGACATTATCCCAAGTCAGATCCGGGCGTTGAAGTAGCTCCTGGAGATCATGGAGTGCAGCCTGGGCATGGGTCTCGTTTGCAGACAATGAATGGTGGGTCATGCGGCGCAAGGGATCCTGCTGCACCGCTGAAAACCCCTGGTATACAGCCGCAGTGATTTTCTCCTGGAGCTGCGCTTGGCCCCGCAGCATTTGCTTACGCACACCTTCTTTACTAGTCGCGTAGAGCGCTGGCAGGCGGTTGAGGGCATAGGCCCTCACCTGGGCAGGCTGAATATATTCAATGGTGCGGGCGGGTAAGGTTTTGAGCTGTCGCTGGACTTCTTCGTCCACCAGCTTCTCCATAACATTGACGGAGAAACCCTCGTTAGGCTGGGCCATGGTGTTTCCAGGTTGATCAGTTATTGCATTACCAGTAGCCTTTGTTTACCCAATTTTGTTGGAGTTCTCACAGTTGAGATCGCAGGACTCCAGAGGTTTAAGGGTCAGTTTTCAAAATAATTTTGGACAGGCAATATCCTCAAGCTATATCTATGCGCTAAAAAATAATCAGTATCTGGATACTGCGTAAAATATAGACCTTTTAAAAAGGAAGAAATCGTAATTTTTTAGATAGTTTCCACAACGAATTCACTTCCCTTTTTTAGATAGATAAAGTAACCAAAATTTTGGATGAGATCTAGCTTTCTTCCCTAAACATGACCTGCAATGGCAAGCCTAGTTTTCGGCCTATAGCAGCAGGCATAAATTTCAACTTGAGACTTTTAGGCAA
This sequence comes from uncultured Pseudanabaenaceae cyanobacterium, assembly GCA_937949725.1. Classification (GTDB taxonomy): domain Bacteria; phylum Cyanobacteriota; class Cyanobacteriia; order PCC-9006; family JAAUQQ01; genus JAAUQQ01. The sequence goes on along the minus strand of CALECT010000028.1, from coordinate 32,760 downwards.
TGTTTTCCAGGCCACTGGCTGAAAGGCGAATTGGGTATAAAAGCGAGGTAAGGAACGACCCAAACATTCTAGATAAAGAGGCTGATTCGCTTGCTCAACCAAGACCTGAGTGAGGTGTCCCCCAATGCCCCGACCTCGCCAACTAGATGCCACAACAAGACTGCCTAACTCCTGTGCTTCGGCAAAAGAGCGGAGTTGTCCACAAGCGATCAGCACAAACTCTCCGTCCTCAGGTTGATGTTCAACAACCCTAAATTGTTGCCAGCGAAGCTGGGTGGGATCGAGTTTTGCACTCAAGACTAGGCGACGAATTGCCCCAAGGTCTTCAGCAGTGGCAGGACGGAGCTGGCATTGATGGGGAAGCATCCGCTGGTCCTTCGTTCAACTTGACCTAAATTGCCACATCCGTGATTAAAGGATAGTGATCGGAACCCACGTTGCGGCCTCGGCGATTGTCCAAAACAGTGAAGTCTCGACTCACCAAAATATGGTCAATGGGAATTTGCAGGATGGGGGCGTCCGTTGGCCAGGTGGGTTGAATACCGAAGCCTTCCCGCGTGTTCTTTAATTTGGCACGACGGACTAAGGATTGGTAGTAGGGGGACCACATGGTGGTGTTGAGGTCCCCAGCGATGATGAGCGATCGTCCCAATCCCTGGGCGTAATCAGCCAGCTCATCAATATGCTTATTTCGCTCTTTGTAATAAGTGTTGTTGATCGGCGGCAGCGGATGGGTGGCAATGACTTCTACCGGTGCGCCATTCCAATCAACCTGAGCCGTAATGCTGGGCACTTCATAGGCCTGAGCAGACCAGCTAGGAATTTCCACGTCATCTAGGGGCAGCTTGCTGTATAGCGCAATACCAAAGTTATCTTCACGGGGCTCGATCACGCTGTAGGGCAGAATTTGGTCCAGGTCTGACAGCTCTCGAACCCATTCATCACTGGTTTCCAGCACTACCAGTAGATCAGGCTGCTCAGCTTCTACCAGGCTATAAAAGCTGTCATAGTTGCGGTTGTCTGTCAGGACATTACTAACCATGACCCGCATGGGCTGGCCTGAATTGCCTAGGGTGGGCAGGGGCAGGTACCAAGGGGCGATCGCCACCCCATTCAGGCCCAAACAGAAAAATGCCACCCAAAGCCAAGGCTTGGTTTGCATCAGCGCCAGCAGGATAAATGGTATCCAGCTGAGGACAAAATACTGAAAGCGAAAATGGCTCAGTAGCTCAAAGAACAGATGGACCCGGCCCAAATAGCTCAGGGCCGACATCAAAGCAATCAACAACATCAGCGGAATCGCGACGCCATTGACCACAGTGGGAAGATGTAATTTTTGACGTGCCGGTGAAGAAGTCATTGGGGCAAATGACAGAAAAAATTATGGAGGGAGGGACGGAACAAGACCCCCGCAGTCGGAAGCCCTAGAGATTCCGTTTTCTGCTAGGTAATTTGCACCATTGCATGAAGGTTATGGCACAACTTTTCCACCTGCGCCAGGTCTTTGTCCCCCGGAGAATGTTCCACTCCACTCGATAGGTCGATACCCCTCGGCTGAAGCCGGCCAAGAGCCTCCGCGACGTTGTCGGGTTTGAGGCCACCTGCAAGGAGCCAAGGCACTGCGGGCGCGAACTCTCGCAACATGGCCCAATCAATCTGGTGGCCAGTGCCTCCCAACTGGGTTGGGTGGTAAGCGTCCAGAAGCAGCGCATCTACGGTCTCGGCGAATGTCTCGGCTAGGGCTAAATCCTCTGCCCCACGGACTCTGACAGCTTTGATTAATTCCACATCGGGCAGGGCCGTTCGCACCTGTTGGGCAAACTCCAGAGGCTCATCGCCATGGAGTTGAACCCCCGTGAGTCGGCCAATTTGGACGGTCTGTTGAATCGTTTCTAGGTCAGCTTTCGCGAAGACGCCGATGCGTTTAGTAGCTGGGGCGTGGGCATTCAGGGCTTGGGAGATGGTGGCAATATCCTGGGGCTCGATCCAGCGAGGGGATTTGCGCACACAGATAAAGCCGAGGGTGCGGATGCCGAGGTCGGTGATGGCGGTGGCTTGCTCAGCTTGGGTGATGCCGCAGATTTTGACGCGTAAGGTTGTGGACATAAATTCAGGCAGCGAGACTGTTGAGGAAACAAATCCACCCCCTCGCACTGCGTGCGGTCCCCCTTGGAAAGGGGTACAGGGATTGGCGTGATGGGCGTTGAAAGATGGTGGGCGAGAGGTCACTGTGAAGCAACGGTTGGTAAAACCGCACCTGCTTCAACCCACCCCATTCGCTATCGTAGAGCAGTAACCCATCCTGGCTTTAGCTATGCAATCCGGCCTGCGCATCGGCTCGATCTTTGGCATCCCCCTCCAGATCCACCCCTCCTGGCTTGTGGTTGTTGGTTTAATCACCATTTCCAATAGCTTCGAGTGGCAAACCGCCTATCCCCAGTGGGGAACTGCAATTACCTGGACTGCGGGCCTGGCATCAGCTCTGCTGCTGTTTAGCTCTGTCTTGCTCCATGAGCTGGGTCACAGCTTGACCGCTCGTAGCCAAGGCATTGACGTTAACTCAATTACGCTTTTCCTCTTTGGGGGCGTTGCCTCCATTGATAAAGAGTCAAAAACGCCAGGGCAAGCTTTTCAAGTCGCGATCGCCGGTCCTGCGGTCAGTATTGTCCTCGGTCTTCTACTGCTGGGGATCCTGAACTTTCTCCCCACAGGAACGCCTTCGGCGGTGCTAGTCAACGATCTCAGCCGGATCAACATCATCCTGGCGCTGTTTAACTTGATTCCTGGGTTGCCCTTGGATGGTGGCCAAATCTTTAAGGCCGCAGTTTGGAAAGCCACGGGCGATCGCTTCAAGGGCGTCCGCTGGGCTGCGCGCTCCGGGGCCATCATTGGCTGGTGTGCCATTCTCCTAGCCTTTGCCGGCGTCTTCCTGCTCAACGAGCCCGGTCTACTCTGGATTGGTCTGCTCGGCTGGTTTGGCGTGCAAAACGCTCGCAACTATGACCGTGTCACCAGTCTCCAGGAAAGTCTGCTCAGCCTCAAAGCCAGTGATGCCATGACCCGAGGCTTCCGCGTTCTCGATGCGGACCTCTCCTTGGAAGACTTCACTGAAGACTACTTAATTCCTGAGCGCTCACCGGTTTACTTTGCTGCTGCCAACGGTCGCTACTGTGGCCTAGTCAAACCTGACGAAATGCAAGCGATTGAGCGCAGCGAATGGTCCTACCAACCCGTGCGAAAGCTAGTGGCTTCCCTCCAGGACATCGCCACCGTGACTGAAGGCGATACCTTGGCTAGCATCATCCAGCGCATGGAGAAAGAAGCACTCAAGTTCATCACGGTACTCTCCCCCGCTGGTTCAGTGGCAGGTGTGGTGGATCGTGGTGACCTAGTTCAAGCCATTGGCCAATCCATGGGCTTTCGTTTTCCCCAAACAGAAATCGACCGCATTAAAGCTGAGGGGAGTTATCCGCCGGGGCTGCAATTGGCTGCGATCGCTGATTCCATCGACCTTTAACGTTCAGCACGAAACCTCGACATCTTGAACTTTCAGGCGTACAGCGATGTACGCCTTTTTTATTCACGGTTTACCTGATGCGTCGATGCTAATGCAGCAACCTCCGCCAGCTCCGCCTGGGTAAGGCCCCGCTCTACTAGCTCAATTCCAAAGCAATCCTGAGCCGCCACCGTCAAAGCCTGCATGATCTGCTCGACTTCCAGGCCAGCCTGCAACTGTGGCAACAGATCCACCTTGCCAAACACCTGCTTCAGCAACTCCGCATCCGGTCTCAATCGCATGGAGCCATGCTGGAGCAAACAGCCCGCCTGCCAAAGCTGGGCACTGCCGATAAGCTTTGCCCCAGTCTCCGTGACTAAATCTGCTGCCGTCGCCGTCCCGAAGCAATCGGGATTGTGGATGTATCCCCGCCCCGCCTGGCCAAATCCCAAGGGGACGCCTAAGCTTCGCCAGCCCTGGATGAGAAATTGACAGACCTGTTCATAGACTTCTGCCCGCTGACCTTCTAGGCCCGAGGTAATGATGGAGTAGGTTAGCTCTCCCTGGTGGAGGACAGCACGGCCTCCGGTGGGTCTGCGGACGAGAGCGAGGAGGCTGTTCTTGTAGGAGAGCGATCGCCAGCGCTCCGGCCAGCGCTTCTGGTGATAGCCCAAGGAAATCGTCGCTGTCTCCCATTGATAAAACCTCAGCACCGAAGGCCAAGCCCCCTGCCGATGTTGTTCCAGCAACCAGCGGTCCAATGCCATCTGCATCCCCCCGCTTAGTCTCATGGGCGGCAACAAGCACCACTGTGCTTCATTAGAACAGCCCGAAGCATTCTCTGATCTAGACTGCGTTCGCCAATCATCCACCTTTCACCCATCCTCCTGCTGATAGCGAGTCCATCAACACCAGCACCTATTTCCCCCCAACAACAAAAAACGAGGCATAGATCAAACCATGCCTCGTTCAAAAAAATAATTCAAATCATCAGGCCCATGGCCTGAGATTTTGAAATTTAAACCTTGAGCAGACTATCCGAGTCATCTGCCAAAGTCGCAACGATAGTAATACTACGAGAAATTTCTCCAGCACTCAGCCCCGCCAAAGTCCGACTCGTCACAACCACAATCTTGTCATTGAGCAGCGCAAACCGCCCTTCTAAGGTTGTCGTCCAATTCAGCTGCATGAGCTTGAGTGCCAGGTCACCTGCACCGGCTTGGGGCAAATCCCCTACAACAGACCAAACCGTCAGCGTGTCATCGTCTGTGAGACCAGTGAGCTGCACAAACACCTCATCGGCCGAACCATAACCAAATTTCCATAAATATCCTTCCTGGCCGTGACCCACCATCGCCGTCCCCTCCTGCTCCAAGCTAGAGATGACGGTCTCGATCATTTCGACATAGCTCGGGGACTCATCGTCCTCTGGAGTAGCAGTCGTTGCATCAAGACTTGCAGCATATGCGGTCATAGTGGGTCTGCCTAAAAAGAAACTGGGGTCCATCTATGCCGTCAAGGACAGCATTTCTTGCTCAAAGGCATCGCGGCTGTCGAATACTTCAAAAGCCTGATCCATGCCACTGAGCTCAAACACCATCTTAATCTGCGCATTAGGAGAGCAGAAGTATAGTTTACGATTTGCTGCACGGACGGACTTGAGCGTGGACACTAGCGCTCCCAAGCCAGAGCTATCGATGAAAGTGGTTTCTTCCAAGTCGATCAAGACCGTGGAGGTAGAACCTTCCAGGATGGTCTCAACTTGGCCTCGTAGTTCTTCAACGCGAGTGCCGTCGAGGATGCCTGCGGGCCGAATGGTGCTATCTGCAATACTCATATCGATATGGAGCTAAAAACTACAGAGGTAACTCATAAGTCTCCCTAAGGGAGATACAGCTAATACTACCCAGGAAGAATAGGGAGTTCCCGAGAGTCTATGTATTGTTCCGAAGAATAAACTCTAAAGCTTCCTTAAAGTTAAGATGCCCAGCTCTTGATGGAAAACGCCGAAAAGTTGATGGAGCAAGGCAAATTAGATTCTAAGCCTCGGCCCTAGTCATTGGTGCTCCCGCGATCGCCCCTTCAAAAACCGTTCACCTTCGAAGACAAACTTGATACTGCCTTTATGTCACTTTTACAGAAGCATTACTGCTAAGCGCGATCGCTCAACCTGCAAATGAGCGAACAACCCTGCAAATTGCCCGGCTTCAATTTCTCTTAAGCCAATAGTGCTGCTAGAGAATTGCAAAAAACGCATCGTCTAGCTCATATCCCAGCATCTGCGTCATGGCCTTGAGGCGAGCGTTACCAGAAATACCCTGTTGTCCTAGCCAGGCATGGAGGACAAACACCTTAGCCATCACCCAGATTTCTAGGGACTCAGGATTATATTGAATGCCTTCTGTGGGGTGGAACTGGTGGGGGATCAACATGGCTACATAGCGAGCCAGTTCTCCACCCTGCCAGTCCAGGTAAAGCGGAAGCCAGGGATAAGCGGCATCAAGACGCACAAACCAAAGGCGAACTTCAGCAATTTCTGACAGCTCCCGAGGATCCGTTTCCTCACGGGGATAGTCAATTTCAAAGCTTAAATTGGGCTCCCCACTGGGATTAGCGAGCAGCGCATCCATCGCTGCTAGGGCAGGCTTTAAATCCAACTGCTCCAGGGCTTGTTGATTGAGGGAAATTGCAATAGCCATGGCCTGGTTGAAGTGAAGGGCACCAGGGCATAGTACCGATTAAAAACCTGTCTGCAAAGGCAGTTTTGTTTGGGGGGAGCAAGTGAGTCCCGCTGGGCTCTTCTCTCAATCCTCTCGCATCTCGTCAACGGCATTGACGTTGCAACAGCAGGAGCCTAAACCCGAGAGAATACCGAAGCAGCTTTGGCAGTCACTTCCACAGCGATTTGTTCTTGCTCCCCGGCCATGATTTCAAAGGGAGGTTCAACTAGGGCACAAGCTTGCCAGGCACCTTGTACATTGACGCTTAACTTCTCGCATTGCCCTCCTCGTCGCCCTTCTGGACGATAAAAACGGCAATGGCGGCAGCTAGAAATATGCGTCGAGATGTCCTGCATAGCGATGCTATTCAATAGCCCATGGAGAATCTGCATTTCCATCATGGCGAAACTTTGGAACTGGGATCATGCCGGTCACAGCAATCCAATAGCTGAGTACCGGTCGATTTCGTCCCATTTTTCGATGCAAATCAGCTTTATCTTTTCTTTCTTATTGCTTGAGTTTAAGCAATCTATTTAGGGCTTTTGCCTTTGATCCTTGTAACGTTACTTATTCCTTTGACTCCATAAATTAACTTCAGTTTCAAGATGCTGAGATGTCTTGAATAATTGGCGCGGCGACCTATCTGGAATTTCAGAGGGTAATGCTCGCTGAAACAAGGGCTTTTGAGGCGAGAAATGACTGGGGAGCATTTCACCTAAAGGGCTGTCGCTTATTGGCTCTTGGACCTTTACAGCTCCCCAGGCTGGATGTAAGGGCATTTCAGAGGGCCGGGCTCTGGCTTCTCCCTTTGACAGAATTTAACGTTTCTTCTTTAGCACTGGCTTGCTACGACCGGAAGTGAGGTCAGAGGTCTTCTGGATTGCGTCCGTATGTCCTTCTTGGGGCTCGGTGGCATTTGCGCTAGGGGAGGCAGAGGCATCGCTGCTGATTGGGCTGGGTAAGGGGGAGAGGTTGTTTGCTTCGCGATCGCTCCTCACCTGACGAATCCTTGCAGCAGTGCGCCGCTCTAATTCCGTTTGTTGGAGCTGGCGCTGCTCTTCCTGAGATTGCAAGCTTTGAAATGCCTGGGCCCAGGCGGCTTGCTTCTGATGCTCGGGAGGCGGGGGACTTTGCAGCTCAGGCAAAGATTCTTCCCTCGCCAAGGGGGACTGCTCACTGCTCTGGAGTGGCGCTAAAGGTCCTGTTAATGCTGGGTCCTGGGACAATCTTTGGAGGGATGGCAGTATTACATTGCTTTGTGCCTTAACGGAGGCCTGTTTCGGCATCGCTGGAGCTGAGGAGCGTGGCTCTGGCGGGTTGTTTCCCGAGACTGGGTCAGGTTGAGAAATTGTTCTGGGGGTAGCAGCAATATCAGTGGGAGCAGTGGCACTGGGCCAGTCCACTGGGGGAAGGCCTGCAAGAGGCTGTAGCTGGCGGGGAGCAATGCTGGGCGAAGGTTTTGAGCGTCTCTGGGAACCTGCCTGAGGCGACTCTACAGATAGCTTGTCTTGTAATTGCTGAAACATTGCCCCATGGATGTCTCGGGGACTGACCTCTGGCTCCTGCTCATCAGAATCCGCGTTGAGTCCAGTGGATTCAGCTTGACGCGCCTCCTCCACCGTTTCTGAACTAGGTGGACCCTTGGCCCAGCTCTCCGCTTCCTCCGAACCATCAGGCTGGTTGGCATCTTTTTGCGCTTTCCACTCCTGGGTCATGCAAAACGCACAAACGCCCCAGCGTTGTAATTCACCCTCGGGGCTCGGGGTTTGGCATTGGGGACAGGGGGGAACCTGGTTGATCTGCTGCTGGCGGCGCTGGGACCAGCGGTCAAAGGCTTGGGGGGCAGATTCGGCCGCTTCTGGATGAGGTAGATCGTTTTCAGGAGGGGGGAGGCGGCTGGGATGCTGCTGCCATTGCATCTGCTGCTGATAGGAGTTGAGCCGTTTATCCACGGTGAGGGCACCGCTGCTGCCAGGACGGTTATGCCATTGGGCGGTGGAAAAGCGAATCTCTTTTAAACCCAAAATTTGAAAATGGGCGCGTTGGTTGAGCTTTTTGAGAATGCGGCGGCGCTCAAAGCTGAGGTTTTGTGCCCATACGGCTGTGGAAGTGGCGACTTGGAGAATGCCGTTGCGCACTTCCAGGGGGCAACTATGTTGAGCCACAGTGGCCCCAACGATCGCCTCCCACTGGCTAATTAAGCGCTTGAGTTGGCGCTGTTGATCCCACTCTCCCCCCGAGCCTATACCGCTCAAGATTCCGTTGAGGGGTTGAATATCCATGGCGTAGTACCAGACAGAAGAACGAGAATGAAACGCCTGGAAACCAGTCAGGTCAAATGCTGTACCCAACAATGCCCCATAGCTAACACCCAGAAAGAGACAAGGGGGCGATCGCCCCAGACTCTATATGGGTTTAGATACCAGAAAGAAAATTAAGCCGCACTGCTGACAAATTGCCAACGACTGGTATACTCTGGCAACCAAATACGCAATTGTGCAAACAACTCACCCCCCGAGTGGTCTGATGAGCCAATCTTCCTCCGCTACTACTTTACTCAAAGCCCCCGAAATCTCCCTTAAAGGAGGCTTACAATCCGTCCTCCAAAGTTTGGACGTTCAACTGGAGGATGAACTGGTTCGTTACCGCCGGGAACGTCGACGTCAGGCTCAAGCAGACAAGCTTAAAGCTCAGCAAGCGTTGGCGATTCAAGCATCCACTGCTCAGGCAGAAGCCGCCCAATTGGCCCCTGCGGCAGATGTTGCGGAAGATACCCCTGCGATCGCCCAGGCTGATAGCCTGACAGAGGCTTTGGGATTGGCTGCGGCTGTGGAAGCGGCACCCGCGAATGGCGAAGGGGAAGCTGAGATCGCTCCAGACAGTTCCAGCCTGGCCCTAGTGCGTCAAGCCGATGCCGATGCAGAGGGCGAAGAAGATTACTTTGCCTCCTCCGCAGCCCTACTAGAAAGCCTGGGCACGATGCCCGAAGAAGACCTAGAAGGCATCAAGCTCCAATCTGAAGACACCTCCTTCCTCAAGCAGCTGATGACCCCCGCTGGTGTGGGTGCTTCCCTGCTGGTTTTGGCAGCCGGTGCAGCTTCTGGCTACCTGATGATGAACCCCAACAGCGTCAGCCACCTGCGTTTCTCCGAGCTATTCCCTGGGAGTGATGCTCCCGCAGCAGAAGGCATCGTTGCTGTCACCCCTACGGTGGCCAAGGACATTCCTGCTGAACTTCCCCCCGGTGCCCCTGACCTGACCCAGCGTGAGTTCATTCAGCTCTCCCTTAGTAACTTGGGCAGCTTGGATCCCGATGGCAACCCCATCCACAGCAAGTCTGGCCTGGGCGATCTGGCCAGCCTCGGCGGTCTCACCGTGGCAACGGCTCAGCCCCTTCCTGGCAGCCTGGGAATTACTCAAAGCGCAGGTGGTGGCGGTACCGCTCCCGGTGGTGCCCCTTCCTTCCCCACTGTGATTCAGCCCGTGCCCGAGTCTGGTCTGCTCTCTGGCCTGAGCAATGCCGTGTCTGGCCGCTCCACAGCTGAGCAAATGATTTCTGCAACGCCTCTGCCTGCGGTGGTTTCTCCGGTGGCTCCAGCCCCCGCTCCCGCAGCCGTGGCTGCTGCTCCCGTGATTCAGCCCATGGAAGTGACTCAGCTGCCAACTCCTGTCGCAGCTCCGGCTCCGGCTCCCGTTGCAGCAGCTCCGGCTCCCGTTGAGGAATACATCGAGGAATATGTTCCTCCTGCTCCTGAAGCTGAGATCTCCTACTGGGAGCCTGCGCCAGAAGCTGTAGAGCCTGAGGCTATCGTTGAGACCTACGAAGCCGTTGAGCCTGAGCCCTTTGAGCCTTATGTTCAAGCCTCCTACATCGTCGTTGCGCCTTATATCAGCGATGCAGCCTTAGCGGATATCCAAGCTGTGGTTCCCGACGCCTATGTGGAGAACTACGACACGGGTGCCTACATCCAAGCGGGTGTGTTTGATGATGCTGCCAGTGCCGGTGACTTGCTCATGCGCCTGCAAGAGCAGGGCATTTCTGCCAGCGTTGAAAATCGCTAGGTTTTCTAGCTGAAATGTTCCGGTGTTTGGAGATTGCTCCTCCAAGGCTGGACTTTCAATAGCGAACAATGGCCCTAATCCAAATGCTGGATTGGGGCCATTGCTTTAAGCATCTGGTCCGTCGCGTCCCTGGATGGCCGTAGAGATATGCTCTCTGGGTTGAGGTGGCTCAACCTCTTCTGGGGTGAGGGTTTCCATGACTTGAGGGCTAAACCATCTGGGGCGATCGCAACCGCCGCGACATAATAGAACCAATGGCAAAGGGCCCGTGGAAAATTGGGTCGATTACCAAAAGGGTTAAACAACCATGGGATTGATGGATCGAGTGGGACGAGTCGTGCGAGCCCAAGTCACCCACTGGGTGAGCCAAGCCGAAGACCCCGAGCGCATCCTGGAGCAAACCGTCCAGGACATGCAATCTGATGTGGTGGAGCTACGCCAGGCCGTGGCCCAGGCCGTCGCCACCCTCAAACGCACCGAGCGTCAACTGGTCCAAGCCGACGCCAATGCCTCTGAGTGGCAGCGCCGCGCTTTCATGGCTGGGGAAAACGGCCAAGAAGCTCTCGCCAAGGAAGCCCTCTCCAAGCGCCAGGGCTATATCGCCACAGCAGAATCCCTCGCCAGCCAAATCGTCAAACAGCGCCAGTTGATTGACCAGCTCAAGAAGAATATGCGCCTGCTGGACAGCAAGCTGGAAGATTCCAAATCCAAGAAAGATATGTACGTGGCCCGCGCCCGTTCCGCCGCAGCGACCAATCGCATGAACGAGCTATTGGAACGGACGAACCCTGAAGGGGCGGGTGCCGTCTTCGAGCGCATGGAAGAGAAAATCCTCACCATGGAAGCCCAGGCCGACCTGACGGCCGAGATCCAGCATGACCCCGTAGCGGAACGCTTTGCCCAGCTCGAATCCCAGAATCGAGTTGAGGGCGACTACCAGCGTCTTCGTCAGCAAATCGATCTGCCCGGTGTGGGGAATGCCGGAGCCATTGATGCCCAGGCCGTCCAGCCTCGGCCCCTTCGCTCCAACCAGCCCCAGCTACCGCGCCAAACTCGCCCTGCTCCCAAACCAACTCGTCAAGCTCGCCCTGCTCCCCCCCAACGACCTGAGAACAAAAATCCAGAGCTTCCCCCCTGGAACTAGCCATCGGTAAGAAAGCGCTCTATTCCCCATCTGGTCAAGCCTGACAACCCATCCTTTATCGGTAATAATCCGTAATTCGCCAGCCCTGGGGTGAAGCGATTAAACTAGGGGAGATTGCTGCGGGCTAGCCCCAATTTTTTGGTGGTTGGTTTACACTGCCTGCCTGTATAAGGATTCAACAAGGATTCAACCAGACCCATGGGACTTTTTGATCGTATTAGCCGAGTGGTTCGCGCCAACCTCAACGACATGGTGAGTAAGGCTGAAGATCCTGAAAAGGTTCTTGAGCAATCCATCATTGACATGCAGGAGGACCTGATTCAGCTACGTCAGGCCGTAGCCCAGGCGATCGCCTCCCAAAAGCGAACCGAACAGCAGTTCAATCAAAACCAATCCCAAGCCAATAGCTGGCAGCAACGCGCCCAGCTCGCCATGCAAAAAGGCGATGAGAACTTGGCCCGCGAAGCCTTGGTTCGAAAGAAGGGCTATGTGGATACGGCCAATACGCTCAAGGCTCAGCTCAACGGTCAGTCCACCCAGGTTGATCAGCTCAAGCGCAGTTTGATTGCCCTGGAAGGCAAGATTTCCGAGGCCAAGACCAAGAAGAATATGCTCAAGGCCCGCGCCCAGGCGGCCAAAGCTCAGGAGCAGCTGCAATCTGCGGTGAACAACATCGGCACTAGCAGCGCTATGGCTGCATTTGAGCGCATGGAGGAGAAAGTCCTTAATGCTGAAGCTCGTGCCCAAGCTGCGGGTGATCTCGCTGGTGCTGATCTAGAGAATCAATTTGCTCAGCTCGAAGCAAGCAGTGGCGTGGAAGATGAACTCGCTGCTCTGAAAATGCAAATTGGTGGTGCTCCCGAGGCCCAAGCAGCTCTACCCGTTGCGGAAGAACCCCCCATTGCCGATGGCCAGACCGAAGCCAGTCCGGTGGATGCCGAACTGGATGCCCTCAAGCAGCAGTTGGATAGTCTCTAGGATTGGAGTCTTTCGGTCCCAATTGGGTGAGAGAAATCCCACCTCGGTGAAACCTTAGATAAAACTTTATTCTGCGATCCCCCATTCAAGAAAAGCCTGCTCATCACAGCGGGCCTCTGGAATGGGGGATTTGTTTTGCCCCCATGGAGAAACAGCTTGCGTTGGCTTGCCCGTTTGAGGTGGCTTTAATCACTAGAAAGCTATCTATAGGGCTGTCTCAGTGATTGTTGAGTGGCCTGTTGAAAGGGCTAGGGCGATCGCCCACTCCACCTCTTATGCCATCGCGACCTCGCATCGAGCCTGTCCATATCCGGAGTATTTTTCGATCAGATTTTTTTGCGAACCCATCCTGACGACTCCCGTGGGCGGACGAAGCTTAAATTAGAGCGATGTGTAATAAATCACTTTCCAATTCATCGCCGCAGCTGCATTACCGCCAAAACACCAAGCTCTCTCCAGCGCGACAACCATGGCTCTTTTCGACTTTATCAAGCCTGCCGCCGACTCTACTGCATCGTCCTCTAGCCGACCCAAAGCGGCATTGGCCAAGCCTAGTCATGCTGCCGCTACTGCCCCGCCAGAACCTTCCCAAGCAATTGAAAGTTTAAGCCAATTACGCCTGGCCCTAGACTTTGCTACAGCTCGCCAAGTCCTGACTCGCAAGCACATGGTTAAAGCCCAAGCCAAGCGCGATCACTGGTATCAGCAGTCCAAGTTTGCCAAACGGGCTGAGAGCCGTATTCTCAATCAACGAGCCCATCGCCGAGACCAGGACAGCGGCGAAGCCATTGCTCAGCTTCAGTCCCAGCTCACGGACCAGGCGGAGCACATTGCTTCCTTAGAAGAGCGCATCCTGGAGATACAAGACCAGCTGGCTAACCTTGAAGGGTTCACCGCAACACCGCCCAGTAGCCCTTGCAGTGCTCTCATGCCACCCGGTTTGCGATCGCGTTTTACAGGACAGATTGAGCTTTAGGAAAGTCTTTGGAGCTCTTTATGGGCGCTCGCCCGTGGGAGTAAAGCTAACGCACCTCCCCCCCCCCCCCAGAGCCTAAGCAGCACTGCTTTGACTCTGGGGGTTCTGCTTGAGAGTGCATAGGCTTTGCCCTAGTGTCTGCCTGTAACATCTCTCATGGTTCACCTCTATCAAAACCTGCCTAGCAGTGACAGGATAGGAGACAATGGAAGTTCTGCGCCCATCGGCAAGGAGAAACTGAGAGCAAAGTTTTGCCCAGTTGTATTCCTTACCCGAGTAGTGCGCTTTACGTCTCGATTCACGCGTTTAGGAGGTTCATCATGGCTAAAGCCCTTGAAATAACGGATAGCCAGTTTGAAGCGGAAGTCCTCAAGGCAGATGGTCCAGTCCTCGTCGACATTTGGGCTCCCTGGTGTGGTCCCTGTCGCCTAATCGCACCTCTAATGGACTGGGTTGCCCAGGCTAATGATGGATTGAAGGTTTACAAAATGGAGGTGGACCCGAATCCTGAAACAGTCTCTCACTATAAAGTTGAAGGTATTCCAACTTTGTTGCTAATCAAGCAGGGTGAAGTGATTGCCCGCCATGAAGGAGTGATCAGTAAGTCCAAGCTGGGCGCTTTCATTGAAGAGAACATGGGCTAAGCCCAGCTACCGCTTCCGACGATAGATTCGACATTAGCGTCCAGGAATGATCATTCCTGGACGCTAATGTTTTTTGAGCCGAATTCTACCGGGCTTGACCAACGTACAGACCCATTTCCGTTTAGGATCAAAATCTCCTGGGGCTCTCCCAGCTTCCCCTCGCCGTCCTATTGCTATGTCCAAATTCCAAATTGCAGATCGCCTCACTCCTCTCCAAGGCAACGTTTTTGCGGATATGGACCGAGCCAAGACGCGAGCGAAGGCTGCGGGCAAAAACCTGATTGATCTGTCCCTGGGCTCTTCGGATCTGCCTGCGCCTGCCCATGCGGTTGAGGCGATCGCCAACTCCCTTCCCGATAGCAGCACCCACGGCTATCTGCTCCATGGCGGCACCCTGCCCTTCCGCCAGGCTGCTGCGGACTGGTATGAGCGCAAGTTTGGCCTGGCCGTGGATGCTGAAACGGAAGTTCTATTGCTCATCGGTTCCCAGGAAGGCACTGCTCATATCCCCCTGGCAGTGATGAACCCCGGCGACATCGCCTTGTTACCCGATCCCTGCTATCCCTCCCACCCCGGCGGCATCCACCTGGCCAATGGCAAAATCCATTCCATGCCGGTGCTTGCGGAAAATAACTTCCTGCCGGTCTTTGATGAAATTCCGACAGATGTGCTAGAGCAGGCCAAGCTGATGGTGTTGAGCTATCCCAATAACCCCACTACCGCAGTGGCTCCCCTCAGCTTCTTCGAGGAGGCAGTGGGCTTTTGCCAGCGGAACGGTATTGCGCTGGTCCATGACTTTCCCTATCCCGACTGGGGCTTTGATGGCGTGCCCATTCCTTCCGTGCTCCAGGCCGATCGCGATAAAACCACTGCGATCGAATTTTTCTCCATGTCCAAGTCCTACAACATGGGGGGCTTTAGAGTCGGTTATGCAATCGGGAATGCAGAGCTGATTGCAGCGCTGCGCCAGGTTAAGGCTGTGGTGGATTTCAATCAGTATCGGGGGATCTTGAACGGGGCGATCGCCGCCCTCTCCGGTCCCCAGGACTGCGTGCTCGAGACCAATCAGCGCTTCCAAAACCGCCGAGATATCTTTGTTGAGGCCTTGCATAAGATTGGCTGGAACGTCCCCAGCCCCAAGGCCAGCATGTACATCTGGGCCAAGCTACCGGAGCAATGGCAAGGCAAATCCATGGACTTTGCAACGCAGCTGGTGGAAGCAACGGGAGTCGCCGTCTCACCCGGCATTGGCTTTGGTCACGCAGGTGAGGACTACGTGCGATTCGCCCTAGTCCATGATGGACCCATTTTGGAAGAGGCCGTGCATCGCATCGCTGGATTTATGGCGTAATCCATCCTTGAAACGCACAGGCAATCAACCACCAAAATACGGTCGTGACAACATGGCATGCTATGTCAGCCAAAGCGTTTGCAGGGCAGCGGTTGAACTTCAAAGGTCATGCCCTAACCGCCGTGCTTCATGGCCCGTGCCATATCGCGATTGTCCTGTTTCTTCTTCAAATCCTGGCGCTTATCGTAGAGCTTCTTACCCTTGCCCAAGCCCAGGCTGACTTTGACATAGCCCTTCTTGAGATACATCTTCAGCGGCACCAGGGTCAGGCCATCCTGCTCTACCTTGCCAATCAACTTGAGGATTTCCTTTTTGTGAAGGAGCAGTTTGCGGTTGCGCCGAGGCTCATGGTTGAAGTGTTGACTGGCTGTGTCATGGGGGGAGATATGCACGTTGAGCAGCCACAATTCCTCGTCGCGAACGAGGGCAAACCCATCTCGCAGGTTGACCTTGCCTGCGCGAATCGCCTTCACCTCTGTGCCTTCCAAGACAATTCCCGCTTCAAAGCTGTCGATGATGCTGTACTGAAACCGCGCTTGACGGTTATCGGCCACAATCTTAAAGCCATCGCTGGGCTGGCTGGATTTCTTTTGCTTAGCCATGTTCTTCTTCTCCGAGTCGCTTAAGCACCTGACGAATGAGGCCTAAGCCTTCCCTGGTTTGCCCCGAGTCTAATCTGAGTTTAGGGCTACTCCACTGCAATACACCATTCATGGAGGTCATAGGCTACGCAGCCATTTTTAATCAGCGGATCTTGCCCCACCAAGCGTTGAGCTTCCGCCATGGATTCAGCCTGGAACAGCAGCATACCGCCCCCGCGCTCAGCCCAGTAGCCGGACTTGGCTTGATGGCCTTGGGCAATGAGCTGTTTGACATAGGCCACATGGGCAGGCACATGCTTGTCAAAGGCCGCTTTATCCACAATGCCCCGTTCTAGCTTGACGAACCAAGCCATGGCACAAATCTCTCCAGCGGAAAGGTTTTTTGCATTCTAGAGGATGAACCTTGCAGTGGGGCTAAAGGGACGCCATATCTGTCCCAAATGGTCGCGATGGGGCGAAGGACGCATTGGGCGATCGCCTTCTTTTTTACCAGTCTTTCCCCCTTGGACAGTTGCAGCTGCCTTGCCTACCTTGAGGCGAGTTTTGCCCCACGACTAAGGAAACTGACTATGGTCGTTTCATCCCCTGTTCCCTTCCCAACTTCCTCCAGTACCTCTGCTGTTGGCACCGATATGCTGGAGCCTAATCCCGCTCCCAGCCCAGAGCCCAGCCCAGAAACGGTTCCAGCTTCTAATCCTGAGCCTAATCCTGCGCCTGGCTCCAACTACAATCTGAACAGTCGTGGCATGGGCAAGTTCCCGCCCCGTCTATCAAGGGAGCCTCGTCCCAAGAACGGTCCCCATGCCCATATCAACTTGCCCCAGTTGCCAGGCCGGAGTAACACCACAACTTCTAGCAACATCCCCCCCCTCAGCACGACAATTGCAGCTGAAGAGCAGGACGAAGAAGTCCTAACCCTAGAGATGCGCCCAGCTCGACTGCATGTTTCTAGCCTCTGGCATCGCCTACGTTTCAGTGGGTTTTCGCCCATGGCGAGCCAGCGTCGTAGCACCTGGAAGCCCGGAAAACCTCGCCGTGGACGTCCTGAAGGTACGAAGGGGGCAGGAAGCCGCTCTCTATAGTGAGTAGGCCAGCACCAGACCTCCCAAAATCGCAGTAGCCCCAAGGATTGAACCAATGTTGATGGTTATCCCTGGGACTACTGAAATGGAGTTAGACCATTCTGAACTGAAGTTGCATCAATCCCCTGGGGATGAACCACAACTCATTTACAGCTTGTTTATGGCGTTAGCTTCGCTTTAATCTCGAAATGAACGCTCTTGGCGTCCTGACAACAGGCCGTCGAAATCACTGGAATTGTTTCCTAATACTCGCTGGGTCATGAATAGACCGACTAGAAGCACAAGTATGAGGACCGGCCAGGGCACCGAAATTAACCCTACAAGCAGGAAACAGCTCAGGCTAAGTAGTGTAACGGATAGTACAAGCGGGGCGGCAAAGGACATTAAGATGGTCCCTCTGTCAAGGATTAATATGTTATGTAATCTATTGTAGATCCTGATAGGGAGTTCAGTCGCGATCTTTGACGTGAATCACGATCTTTTAACGAGTTGCTGGGTCTTCTAGGGCTAGAGTTTATGGGCTGTAGCCCTCGCATGGGGGACAATAGAAGCGATTGCTTTGTGCTGAACCAAGGAATCGCCTCGCCCCATCCGTTGCTCGAACTTCATGGCTTCAGCCCCCCAACCCGGCACGCTTTACATCGTTGCAACTCCCATTGGCAACCTGGGAGACATGACTTACCGAGCGGTGGAAACGCTCCAGGGCGTGGATTGGATCGCTGCCGAAGACACTCGCCACACCGGCAAGCTGCTCCAGGCCTACAACATCAAAACGCCCCAACTGAGCTATCACGACCACAACCGCAGTCGTCGCGGGCCAGAGCTGATTGCCAAACTCCAAGACGGTGCTGCGATCGCCCTGGTCAGTGATGCGGGCATCCCCGGCATCTCTGATCCCGGCTACGAACTCGTGCGGAGCTGCTGGGAAGCCGGGCTGCGCGTTGTCCCGATTCCCGGTGTCAGCGCTGTGACCACAGCCCTTAGCGCCGCCGGGCTTTCCCCCGAACGTTTTGTCTTTGAAGGTTTTTTGCCTGCCAAATCCAAGGCGAGAAAAGCGGCGATCGCCACCCTCAAAGCTGAGCCTCGCACTCTGGTCTTCTACGAATCCCCCCACCGCATCAAAGACATGCTAGCGGACCTGGCCGAAACCCTGGAGCCCGAGCGCCCCATTACCCTGGCCCGCGAACTGACTAAGCTCCACGAGGAATTTTGGCGGGGCACCATTGGGGAGGCGATCGCCCATTACAGCGAACGGACTCCCAAGGGGGAATTCACCGTCCTTGTTGCCGGGGCAGAGCTCCAGATTCAAACCTGGACCCCCGACGAGCTTCAGCATGAGCTTCAGCAGCTGATCAACCAGGGCCTCAGCCGCTCCGCTGCCAGCAAAGAGCTTGCCCAGCGAACCGGCCAGCCCAAGCGAGACCTCTACCAACTCAGCCTCAGCCTCAGTAACCCCAGCGAAGACTGAGCCATCACGCTCTGCTCAAAAACAGCCCAACAGAAACACCGACTAAGATGGAAATGCCATTGCTCCATTATTCAGTCGCGATCCCCCGTCCATCTTTTTCCAGCGCCATGAGAACTCTCTCTCCTCCCCTCACCCTTGCCACCTTCGCCCTGGGACTTGGCGCAATCGCTCTCTTCGCCCAGCAAAATGCCACGCTCATCCCGATCCAGCTCTTTGGCTTCACCCTCCTGAACCTACCCCTGGGCCTCATCCTCACCTTCAGCGTCATGGCTGGCCTCCTTCTAGCCCTACTCTTCCAGAGTTGGTTGAATCGCCGTCGCTAGAATAGACAAATTTAATTGTAGAAACAGTGAACCCCGAGGATGGTCAGCAATGATAATCACCCTCGGGGTTCACATTTGATGGCGATAGCGATGCCTTAACGGTCTGCTGATTCCAGCGAATACACCTGCCCATCCAATAAGCATCGCGTAATGCCCTTCGCCTCCAACCAAGAAGCTGTCTTCGAAATCAGCTCTCCATCGGGGACCTTAATCACCCGCTGATTGCGCTGGGAAAATCGTCTTGCCACCCGATGATTCTCAAACACTGGCAATGTTTTCTTCCGCTCTTCCTCTTCGGGTAACTCTCCCAAATCACTAAAAAACACCATCGGCATCGTAATCAGATCTGCGGTCCGATCTATGACTAGATACAACATGCGAGAAAGATTCGCTTCAGACAACGGCTGAATTTGGACCACATCAGCCCCGGAACTCCGGCGACGCAACGACGTGATGTTGTCACTACCGTCATCGTCGTCTTCTAGATCGTCGTCGTCATCAAACGCATCGTCAAAGTCCTCATCTCCGCTCCCACTGCTGAGCGTGTCAGTCAAATCATCCAAGGCTAGATCGCCAGCCTCATCTACTTCAACCGAGGGATCAGCCTCCTCGGTCACGACATCAACAACTTCAGGCACTTCCTCCACGACAGCTCGGGCTCTAGTCCGACGACGAGTGCGGCGCCGAGGCTTGCTTTCCTGCTCCTCGTCAGCAACCTCTGCTGTCTCAACAGTTTCGACATTGCTTTCTTCTGCGCTCGCTTCTTCAATCTCTGCTGTCTTCTTCAGTCTTGGGCGAGTTCGTCGAACGGGCTTTTTGCGACTGCGGGAATTGTCTTCTACTTCTACCGTTGCTTCTACCTCAAGCACCTCGGGTGCTGGTTCTTCCGCTGTTACCTCTTCTTTGGCAACAACGTCCTCTTCCGGTTCCTTGGACTTTCGGCGAGAGACAGGACGCTTCTTCTTCTCCGAAGAGCTACGTGTGCGACGGCGACGGGTTCGAGTGGGGGCTTTTTCTTCCTCACTGGTTGGCTCTTCGGAAGCCTTTATTTCCACTTCTACTTCAGCAGGTTCATCCACCACTGCTGTTTCAACGACTTCTGGTTTAGCTGCTTCCTTCTTTAACTTACTGACAGGCTTCTTTCGACTCGTCCGCTTCTTGCTCTTTGTTTCCCCACCGCCTCGCTTCTGGCGTACGAGGGCCTCATAGGTATCCGCAGGCAGTTCACTCTTTAATAGACGGCTGATTGTACTCACACTGACGCCGTACTGTTCAGCCACCGTTGCTGCTGTCTGGCCAACCTCTTGGTATAGCTTTACGATCGCCTTTTTGTCTTCAGCGGAGAGTTTTGTTGAAGCCATGGAAACCGCGATCGCCCAGCGACCTAAACGAGATGAATGACAAGCGCTTGCCTTTGCTACGGTAACACGCGAATTTGCGACAGAGGAGGCTTTATTCTAGCGATCCAGACCGCCATAGAGCTCTCAATGCATCCCCAAGAGTTTGCTACCATAGCGAATGAGCAAAGCTGGGGTTTTAGACCTGGTTTTGCAGAGGCTCCAGTAGCTCAGTGGATAGAGCAACTGCCTTCTAAGCAGTCGGTCGTTGGTTCAAGTCCAACCTGGGGCGTTAATGATAAAAAAGAGGAGAGCGACAAGGTTCGTCGCTCTCCTCTTTTTTAAGTGCATTTTTATAAGTGCAAGGGCTCTACTGTTGCCAATCTAAGAGCTTAGGAAGGTTTGAGTACTAAACAAAAGCCCTGCTGCAATATTTGCAGCAGGGCTTTTCAAAATATACCTAAGCCCATGATGAGAATTGAACTCATGACCTCACCCTTACCAAGGGTGTGCTCTACCGCTGAGCTACATGGGCGTACTAAAACCGGGAACAGAATCCCCGGTTCATTGATTGTTAAAGCCCCCTCAATGGAAACTTCCCTCAACAAAACCGGGGAAACGAATGATGGGCCGAGTTGGATTTGAACCAACGTAGGCAGAGCCAGTGGATTTACAGTCCACCCCCATTAACCACTCGGGCATCGACCCGCGTCATTCGTCCACGGCTATTGACGATAGCACAACTTCTAAACATGTCATAGCTTTTTTCTGGATTTTCTAGGCTCCCAATTTTCGAGAAACAGGCTAAACCGTAATCCCAGTCAGGCATTGCGTTCTTGATCGAGGGCTTGCCGTAGATTCACCTTGTAATTTTAGGGGTAGATTCGCTATGATCCGGTTATCGAGGTTAAGACTACTTAACCCACGTCTGCTTCTCGTCCTGTCGAGAATGTAATGTACGGAGTTTCCGGTTTATGGACTTCATCGATCAACTTCTGGAAAAGCTCAAAGCTTGGGCTAAGCGCGCGGTCGAGATATTAGTCGGCCCCGATGCAGCACCAGAAGGCGAGCTGATTCCCATTCCTGTTGAAGATCGTCCCTACCGTTAAATTCAGGCGTCTTCATTGAATATCCTTGTTCTCCATGGTCCCAACTTGAATTTGTTGGGGCTTCGCGAACCTGAAATTTACGGTTCCACGACTTTGGCAGAGATAGACGCCATGGTTAAAAAGGAAGCCGAATTTCTGGGTTGCCAGGCTGATTGTTTTCAGTCCAACCATGAAGGTTATTTGCTGGATGCAATTCACGCTGCTCCTGGTCAATATCAGGGCATCGTAATTAATGCCGGTGCCTATACCCACACCAGCCTTGCCTTGAGAGATGGCTTGGCAGGTGTGGGTTTACCCGTTGTCGAGGTGCATTTGAGTAATCTCTATAAGCGCGAGGCTTTTCGGCATCACTCTTACATTGCTCCCATTGCTCTGGGACAAATTAGTGGCTTTGGTAGTGAAAGCTATCGTCTGGGGCTAAGGGCGTTGGTTCACCATTTGGGTCGCGACAATCACTAGGAGCCATGAATGGCTGGGCTAGGTCCGGAGACAGGACCTATGATGAGAGCAGTATTTTGCTGAAGCCCCAACGTTATGCCTGCCGTTGCCCAGTCCAAGATTCGTTTTTTACAATCTCCGACCCAGGCGGCTTGGGTTGAGCAAGCCATCAATAATCTGGATGAAGTGCTGCTGGATCATTCCCACTGCGAGCGCAAGGCAGCTGGGGTAGCGTTGAATATGATGTTTCGCTATCCCGCAGATGCACCGCTGCTCAAAGCATTGACTGCGATCGCCCAGGAAGAGCTGGAACATTTTGAGCAGGTCAACCAAATCCTGGAAAACCGTGGTGTCAAACTCCGCCCGCTCCAGCCCGCACCCTATGGGGCTGGCTTGAAGTCCCTGATTCGCCGCCAGGAGCCAGAGCGGAAGTTAGACGCCATGTTGGTTGCGGCTTTGATCGAAGCCCGCAGCCATGAGCGGTTGGGACTCCTGGCAGAGCATTGTGGTGATCCAGACTTAAGTAAGTTCTACCGGGCATTGATGGCATCCGAGGCGCGTCACTACGGGGCTTACTGGTTGTTAGCTGTTCAAGATTATCCCCGCGAAGTTGTTGATCAGCGTTTAGCAGAATTGGCCGTGGCGGAAAGCGAGTTGCTGGCAACGCTGCACTTTGCTCCCCGCGTCCATAGTTAATCCACTGCGTTGCTCCATTACGCGAATCCGCCGCAACAAACCCTAGCCCCTATGAATCGCACCTATCGAGATTTCACGATTCGCGACTGGCAGCCCGGCGATCGCGCCGCTGCTGCCCAAGTCATTGGCGATGCCCTCCAGGAGTTTGGCCTGGGTTGGGAACCTGAGGGTGCCGATGTGGATGCCTTGGAGGTGGATACCCATTACAGCCAGGGGCTGTTTTGGGTGGTAGAACAAAGCGGCCAAGTTGTCGCGACTGCTGCCTTTCACCCCATTGAGCGCGGTCGTAATGCCGTAGAGCTACGCAAGATGTATCTCAAGCCTTCCGCTCGGCGACAGGGTTTGGGCCGTTACTTGCTTGAACAATTGGAAGGGGAAATTGTGGCGCGGGGGTTTGAGCAAATTTGGCTAGAAACGGCCACAGCCCTGACAGGAGCCAGTGAGTTTTACGAATCCATGGGCTATCGCTTGCCCCAGGCCAGTGATCTTGAAGCGAATGGCACAGCGCCTCTAGCAAGCAAAGGCTGTAATAGTTGTGACCCAAATTCGCTTATTGAAACAGAGCGTTGCGATCGCATCTACATCAAGCAGCTCGCCTGACACAATATAGATAGAAAGCTTCCAGCAGGATTAACGCACTATCGAGACCATCTACGGAAATCTTAAGGGCCTCAAGCCCAGTCAGCTCAAGCAGCTACGCAGGCTGTATCAGGAGCGCTTGCCTGGCGATCGAGTAACAACACCGGAATTTGCACAGCGCCTTGCCGCGGTTAGTACTGAGCTGAAGCAACCCGTGTCCGCTTACTTTAATCGGCGCGGCCATGTGATCCGCGTAGGGGTGGGCAGCGTGCGGCAAACCCAAATTCCCATCCTAGAACTGCCTCGCTACGGTGCGGAACGCCTTTCAGGCATTCGCTGTATTACAACAGAGATGAAGGGAGGACCGCCCAAAGAATCTCAGCTGACGGCCATGGCGCTCCAGCGTCTCGATGCCCTGGTGACGCTGGAGTTGACCGGCGAAGGCTTTACCAAGCGTGGTGGTGGTTCAACGGGATATGTCAAAACCTCCTATCTGGCCCATTTGATTCCTCACCCCGAGGCGCTGTGGGATGTTTCCCCTGCAATCGCCATTAATGATTTGGGCGAACAGGATTTTCTCGATCTAGTAGAGGGGCTAGAAGCCGAGTTCCGTCGTCAAAGCGATAGCCAGGCTGTGGAGCCGGGTCACGATCGCGTATTGATCGTTGGTCTCTTTACGGAGAAGTTCACAGCCCAGGAATATGCAGACCAACTGGCTGAAATTCAGCGGCTAGTGGAATCTGCCGGGGGGGATGTGCTCAAGATTATTCAGCAGAAGCGATCGCGCCCCCATCCTCAAACGGTGATTGGTGAAGGCAAGATCGAGGAAATCGCCCTCGCCGCCCAAAGCGTTGGTGCCAGTGTTGTGGTCTTTAATCGCGACCTCCTGCCCGTACAGGTCCGTAACCTGGAGCGAGAGATCGGTGTGCGAGTCGTGGACCGCACGGAAGTCATCCTCGATATATTTGCCCAACGTGCTCGTACCGGAGCCGGAAAACTCCAAGTAGAGCTGGCCCAATTGGAATATCAGCTACCTCGTTTGACGGGGCGCGGCCAAGCAATGTCTCGCCAAGGCGGCGGTATCGGTACCCGAGGCCCTGGTGAAACCAAGTTGGAAACCGAACGCCGCGCCATTTCGAAGCGAATGTCCCGTTTGCAAAAAGGAGTCAACCAGCTCCAGGCCCACCGGGCTCGCCTACGGGAGCGCCGCCAGCGCAAGGACATTCCCACCGTGGCTCTTGTCGGCTACACCAACGCTGGAAAATCGACCTTACTCAACGTTTTAACCGAGGCGGAAGTTTACGCTGCCGACCAATTATTCGCGACCTTGGACCCAACCACCCGAAAACTATTCCTTAAGGACAAAGATACGGAGGACACCCAGCAGATCCTGCTGACGGATACTGTGGGATTTATCCATGAGTTGCCCCCCTCCCTGGTAGATGCCTTCCGTGCAACCCTGGAGGAAGTGACGGAAGCCGATGCCCTGCTCCATTTAGTAGACCTCTCTCACCCCGCTTGGCTGCGTCAAGTGCGATCGGTCATGGGCATTCTGGCAGAGATGCCCGTTACCCCTGGCCCAATCGTCCTAGCGCTCAATAAAATCGATAGTGTTAGCAACGATCGCCTCCAGGAAGCCCAAGAGGAATTTCCCCAAGCCATCTTCGTTTCAGCCCAGGATGGCCTCGGATTAGATACGTTAAAGCAGCGATTAATTCACTTAATTGCCTATGCAGGTGAGACGTCATAAATAGACTCGTTTGTGCACCAAAATCTTCTTTTTAGGGTTGATTCACAGTGGGTATTTAGACTTTTCCTGATGCTGTATTCCGATTCAGCCAAAGCTCCTAGGTAAATCCTCGGAAGTTAAGCTTAGTGAGCCTTTCCGTGAAACTTATTAGGCATTGCTTTAGCCAACTCCGTGGGATTCATGGAGCTTAGACAAAATTGGACCGCCTCTATACCGTCTCAGGAAATTCTCAGCAATGATGGCCTTGTAAGCGACAAACGAGCCAACCCAAAGCGGCTTCGTTAAACGCACTCCACTCAGGCATCTGCCGCTCTAGGTTTTCTCAGACATTATTTACGGCGGTTCTCTCAATGACTTCTTTCAACATCAAGCGCTCTCTACAGTCCATCACCCTCGCTGTTGCTGCTCTCGGTTGTGTTGTAGCCGCACCTCAAGCGGCCCAGGCTCAAAGCACTAGCATTGGCGGCTGGAACTACACCATGGACTCCTTTAACGATGGAACCGAAGGACGTATCATCGGCGATAACAGCGACTTCGAATTCTACGGATTGGCTTACCAAGAAACCGCTGACAGCGTAATCTTTGCTTTCAACAGCAACCTCGACATTAACGGCTACGACTACAGCCGCGCCCGTGGGGGCAACATCGGCTACGGTGATATGTTCATCAACTTCGGCGATGGTTCCTTCGCAGATGCTGAAGGCACAGATGACCTGTTTGCTGTGAACTTTGCTGACAACGACAGCAATGTGGCAACAGGTCTTTACAGCGGAGTGACCTCCCAAAGCTTGACCACGGTGAACGCTGGTTATGGTTCCATCAACAGCCACACAAACACGGTAAACAACCGGTTGGGTGGCAATGCCTCCCATGGCGACTTGAGCGCAACTGATAGCTACTTCAATACTAGCTCTGCGGCTCGTACCCACATGGCGAGCGGTACCTACGAAAGCGGGATCACGATGTTGAGCTCTTTTAATGGTCTGGATTTCGGACAGTTCGGTGCCAATGGTGCTCACACCTACGGCTTCAGCATTGACAAGTCCAAGCTGAAAATGGGTGAGTTTGTGGCAAACTTCTTCGCTGAGTGCGGCAACGACGGCATGGCAATCAAGGGCGAATTGACTGGTTTGACTGCCCCCCCTGAAACTCCTGATTCTCAGCCCGTTCCTGAGTCTTCTCCCATGGCCGGTCTACTCGTGGTTGGCATGATGGCGGGGGGCGCTGCTATCCGCAAACGTCGCATGGCTGCTTAGACTGTGACCTAGAATCGTGGCGAACGTCCAGTTGCAAGTTGTAATCGCACTCGAATATTAGGTGAATTACAGTTGAGCAATCCTGCGTTGTCCTTCTCTGGCTAAACGACCTTGCAACTTCGTCTTAGCGAAAGGTCTGAGCGTGACGCTTAGACCTTCTCGCTAAGACGATTTTGTCATGTTCAGAACCGGCTGACCCCGTTCTGACTGTTCTTCTAGGGGTTCGCTGATGAACTGGCTCGGACTGACTACAATGGAAGGCATACAGTTTGTAATAATTACTCTCTGACGGTTTCATTAGGAGCAGCGATGGCCACCAAACAAGTTGAAATCTACACCTGGCGCACTTGCCCATATTGCATTCGTGCTAAGGCATTACTCGATAGCAAAGGTGTGGAGTACACCGAATATTCCATAGATGGTGATGAAGCTGCCCGTAGTCAGATGGCTGAAAAGACAGGTGGTAAGCGCAGTGTTCCCCAAATTTTTATTGAAGGTGAGCATGTTGGGGGGTGTGATGACATCCATGCATTGGACCGTAAGGGGGAGCTAGACCCTATGTTGGCCTAATGCAGCATCGCGTGAATTCTTGATTCAGGCATTGTTGTGCAAGCCACAATACGTCTGAATAGTGGGGTTCAATCAAAGCGGGGTTTGGGCAATGGCTCAACCCCGCTTTGATCTGTCATGCTGTATTGGTTTCCCCCAACTGCGATGCCCCAGACGTCATGCTGGTGGGAAATTGAGATCCTGAGCTGAATCCCACGGATATCAAACTTTAACGTTCTATCTCCTGCTTACCGTGAAACTTGCCTTCATCATTGACCCCATTTATCTCCTAGATCCTGGCCATGACAGCAGTGTTGCCATGATGGAAGCAGCCCAGGTTTTGGGCCATGAGGTTTGGATTACGGAAGCCCGCTGGCTGAGCGTGATTAACGGAGAAGCCTGTGCTCCTATGCAGAAGGTGACATTGAAGCCCGTAGAGTTGGTAAATGGACATTGGCAGGCCGTGGAAGATTGGTATGAGCTGAATGAACCTCAGCTTTTGCCGCTGAGTGAGATGCAAGCGGTGTTTATGCGCAAGGATCCTCCGGCGAATGATGCCTACCTGTATGCAACCTATATCCTTGATTACGTTGATCCAAGCAAAACGCTAGTGCTCAATGCGCCGGATGGACTGCGCAAGGCTAATGAAAAAATGTATGCGCTGCAATTTCAAGCAGCGATGCCGACGACGATTGTCAGTGGACGTAAGCGCGACATCCTTCAGTTTGTAGAGCAACAGGGCCGGGCGGTGATGAAGCCGTTAGATGGCAAGGGCGGAGAAGGGATTCTGTTCTTGGAAAAGGGCGATCGCAATCTCAATTCAATGATTGAGTTGAGTACCCAAAGGGAGAGCCTGCCGGTGATGGTTCAGGCCTATCTTCCAGCCGCGAGTGATGGAGACAAGCGCATTATTATGCTTAACGGTACCCCCATCGGGGCCGTTAACCGAGTGCCCTCTGGCGATGAGTTTCGCGGCAATATGGCCGTGGGAGGGCGAGCTGATGCAACCGCTATTACCGACCGCGATCGCGAAATCTGCGAATTAGTCGCTCCAGCCCTACGGCGCGACGGTCTCTATTTCGTGGGTTTAGATGTCATTGGGGGCTATCTCACGGAAGTGAATGTCACAAGCCCCACGGGAATTCGTGAAATTGATCGCCTCAATCACGTTCGCTTAGGTGAGCAGGTCATGACTTGGCTGGCAGAAAACCACAACCGACTCATCCAAGGATGAAGAATAGTGACCGCAAAAAGTCAGGGCTCCCGTTTCAGGAGCCCTGACTTTTTGCAATCGGATATGCTCAAAGCAAAAAATGACAAGATTCGAACGAGTCGTTGCACTTATCTAAAAGCGCCACGCCTTTGAGTGAGAGTGGTTCACTACGCGACAGCTAACAATTGCGATCGCCAATTACCGCAATGCAAATTACAGATGTATCTCAAACTGTAGTGAGAGGGTTATGCACAATCCGCAGTATGGGAATAAGCTTGTTTGACCAAGCGCTCTTCATAGGCGGAAAGCCTAGCAGTATCAGGAGTGTGGGCCAGAATATTAGCAACTTGTATCGCCAACGCTTTAGGACAACCACGACTCATGAGCGTGCGTGCGTAGGACGCTTCAGCAGTGGGGTTGATATCAATGGCCATGGGGCCGATGCCTCCGGCATAAATCTCTTAACGTAGTTAAATATACTCCATACACGTATGTTTACCACTAGTAACTTAAGGGTTTCTACAGGTCTGAAGATGTCATAGATACATCCTGCGTAGTGTATAAGGACATTCCCCTGCACTATCCTTGGTGTTGCTCTTCGAGAGCCATCCCCCAGGGACCAACCTTGATAAAAGCTCAGAAACCACAGTCTTGTTCCAAATTTTACAGAATTCCACAAGTTTGCCAGAGCAGTATTTTGGGTTTTAGAAGAATATAAAACCGATTATTTTGAGCTTGATGCGCCTCTGCGATCGCCTCTCTTCACCCCAAGCTGGGCATTCTAAATGGACGAAGCAGTCATGGAACACTGACTTTGTCTAACCTTCTTTCCTTGGAGGAAGGCTCAGTTCATCCCGTTCCGAAGTGTGACGCAAAACCTAGTCAGGTTGCCTCCACAACGCAGCGCTTCGCTGTTCTGCTGGCCCCCAATCTCTCACCATTCTCCTGCTGGATGCCTCACTGAGGCCTACAGTGCTTGGCTCGCGATGCCAATGCTCTTTCTCGGCTCTCCTGACGATTGCGTTCTCTTTTTGCTGCCTTCGCAGCATAAGCCTTTTGGCGGAGGCCAATCATTATCATCCGTAGATCGCACTAGTTCCCAAGGAACAGCACAACATCATGGGGTCAAATCAACCCATTCAAGAGCGCATTGTCACGTTTTTGCAGCAATATGCCACTGGAACGCGAATTTTCACCCGCGTGGTCATGCGAAATAGTAAGCCTGTCACCTCAGGCCCTAATCTCCAGGGAGCAAACCTCAGTGGCACTCAACTAGAAGAAGTTGTGCTTAATGGTGCCAATCTCAATCAGACCAACTTCAGCTGGGCAAACCTGCGTCGGGCCGATTTAAGCCAAACCAACTTGGCTGCTGGCAATTTTTGGCATGCAAACCTGAACCAGGCCATCCTTCAGGGGGCCAAGCTCAATGGTGCATTTCTTGTGGGAGCCGATCTCACCGAGGCAGAGCTTGCCGGAGCCGACCTGAGTGGGGCAAACCTAAAGGACGCAATCCTCAATGGCACCAACCTGGCAGGTGCGATTTTAAACCGCACCGTCATGCCTGATGGCACAGTCCATGCTTAAGGGGCATATCTAAGGGGATTGCTTAATTCTCCACAAGGCCTTCTAAGACAGAAGCAACCACGCGATGGTCAGAATCATCGTGGAGCTGGGCTAAGGCTTCTCGGGCTTGGTGCAAGTCGTAATGGCGTAGGGAGCGTGCTGCTGCTGCCCGCACCATGGCTTCTTCGGATTTGGCCAACTGAAGCAAATGATCCAAGGCTGAGGTTTGGTACTCTGTCTCGGCAAACCTCACCAGCATGAGAGCTGTAGCCTCCCGCACGGTGAGGTCAGAATCATGAACCGCTGCCACACAGAGGCGATAGAGGGTGGCCGGTGCATCCATTTCCCCTAGGGCTGCCAAGATACTGCGGCGGACGAGCCAATGTTGATCCTGCTCAAACATTTCCACGAGGCGAGGCAAGGCGCGATCGCCATATAGCGCAAGGGCACTCGCCGCCTCAGAACGCACATTGGCATCGGCGTCATCGAGCAATAGCAGCAAGCCTTCAAAGGCCTGGGGAGTCCGCTTGCGACCCAAGCCCATGGCAATAAAGGAGCGCACCAAAAACTCTGGGTCCTCCAACTTGTCACACAGGAGTGGGACCGCCGTTTCAGCGTCGTAGCTGCGCAGGGCTGTAATCGCCCGCATGCGCTCCTGGGAGTCTTTACTGTCGAGACTCACCCTGATTTGGGACAGGTCCATGGGTTGAGAAGTCATAGCGCGCGAAAAAATGGAGCATCGCTGGTCTTGGACAGGGAAGTTGTCCTGACGGTTGAGGTCAAACAAGTTCCTGATATTTGGGGCCAGCGAGAGTAGCGTTCTCGAAAGAAAAGCCCCGAGCATCGGGCAGCGCTACGCTAAGGTCAAAGGACATCCCACGTTGATTGTAAGGCCGGATCTGGGCAGCCAATGAACCTCTACTCACAATTCTTTTTCCCCCGTTTGTTAGATGTCGCTATGGCTGTAGAGCCCTTTCCCAGGTACCGCAAGGCCTTGCTGAGAGATGTAACAGGGGATGTTTTGGAGATTGGATTTGGCACGGGATTGAACTTAGATTATTACCCTGCCGAAGTGAAACAATTGGTAACGGTGGATCCCAACCCTGGCGTGAATCAGTTAGCCCAAAAGCGGGTTGATGCTAGTGAGGTGACTGTGACCCACCGTTGCTTGGGTGGGGAATCATTGCCCATGGCCGATAGCAGCTTTGACAGTGTGGTGAGTACTTGGGTGCTTTGTAGTATCCCAGATGTGGCTGGGGCAATCGCTGAGGTCCATCGCGTTTTGCGACCTGGCGGTAAGTTCTTTTTCATTGAGCATGGGCTGTCCGATGAGCCCCAACTACAGCCCTGGCAAAGGAGACTCACACCGATTCAGAAGGTGATTGGGGATGGCTGCCATTTGGATCGCGATATTGCGGCCCTGGTGAAGGCGCAGTTTAACCAAGTGGATTATCAGACGTTTTATGGCGATCGCCTGCCTAAGGTCGCGGGGTTTATGTATCAAGGTATTGCGACCAAGTCATAGGATGAGCGGGTCTGATGGATGAGCAGCGTCGAAGCCCACATTGCAAAATTCGACGATTCACCTCATAAGGCAACGAACCGTCCCCAGAATCAAATTCAAGTGCAACTATGGAAACTCGGGAGCGATCGCTTTAAGCTGTCCTCCCCTAGGACTTCCACTTGTCACCGCCATGCAGACCCTCGCTAATCCCCCGGCCAACGCTCAAAATGCCTCTGAAGATAGTCTGGTCATCGCTGGACGGAGCTTCAAGTCTCGGCTGATGACGGGCAGCGGCAAGTATCGCAACTTTGACGATATGCGGAACAGCATCGAAGCCAGTGGCTGTGAGATCGTCACCGTGGCTGTGCGTCGCGTACAGACCCAGGCTCCGGGCCATGAGGGTTTGGCAGAAGCGCTGGATTGGCAGAAAGTCTGGATGTTGCCTAACACAGCAGGCTGTAAAACCGCTGAAGATGCCGTACGGGTGGCTCGTTTAGGTCGAGAAATGGCCAAGCTCCTGGGCCAAGAAGACAACAACTTCGTCAAGCTGGAAGTAATCCCCGATGCCAAGTATTTGCTGCCTGATCCCATCGGAACCTTGGAAGCAGCGGAGCAGTTGGTGAAGGAAGGCTTTGCTGTGCTGCCTTATATCAATGCGGACCCGCTGTTAGCGAAGCGACTGGAAGAGGTGGGCTGTGCCACGGTGATGCCATTGGGATCGCCGATTGGTTCAGGCCAGGGCATTCAGAATACGGCGAATATTCGCATCATTATTGAGAATGCTAATATCCCGGTGGTGGTGGATGCAGGCATCGGTGCACCTAGCGAGGCGGCCATGGCGATGGAGCTGGGGGCGGATGCGTTGTTGATTAATACGGCGATCGCCCAGGCCCAAAATCCACCCGCCATGGCCAAGGCAATGGGCATGGCAGCGGAGGCCGGTAGACTGGCTTTCCAGGCTGGACGCATTCCCGTAAAAGCCTATGCCAGCGCGAGCTCGCCACTCACGGGCGTGGTGAGCTAAGCCCATTGCTCAGAGATTGCGACCCAACTTACGACCATTGAAGAGTCTCGGCAGCGGCGCGGTTGACTTGGTATCCCAAGGATTCCAGTCGCTTGAACATGCCCTCGGTTACTTTGGGATCCAAGCCGCTTTTGTCCATAACGCTGTCGAGGCCGAGGCTTGCATCTTCCTGGGCTTCATTCAAGCCTAGGGTGTGGCCAATCTCATGCATGGTTAAACGAATAAGGTGGTTTGTGGGCAGTTGACCGAGCCTGACGGTGTTGTAGTTGATGCGGTTATGGTAGTCCGCACCGAGATCGACCTGGGGGGTATTGCGATTCAAACGGACCCCCACTGCATTATCAAAGTAGGTCTCTGCCCAAACCCAGCCCCACTGCCCATTGCTAATGCGGCGATCGCTCCGGGTAAAGGCGAGCCTGAGCTCACCTGAGCTATCTTTATCCGTCACGATGAGCTGATCCCAATTGGCGATCGCGATCTCAATCGCATTCAACTGATAAGCCGTAAAGTCGCTCCCCGGCGTGTAGAGCTGAATATCTAGGTCCGGGTTACCTGCATCGGCGGCATAGAAGTCTTGGCCAAACCTCGCCGCCACATTATTCGGAGAGCCGAGGTAATCGGTTTCGCTGCCCAGAAAGTCATAACCTGAGGGCTGATTTTGGCTGTAGTGGTAAGGCGTAATGGATTGGAAGGGCTTCTGAGCGCTGGCTGAACTGCGATCTCGGTAGGAAATGACAGAGACTTGGCCAACTTGATCAAGGCGGTTATCTGCGTAGTCTTCTTCGCTATAAACAAAGTAGCGACCATCGGTCCCGGTCTCAGTTGCCTGAGCATTGGGGTTAATGCCATCTGCTGGGTTATAGCCACCCGTGGTGAGGGGACGGGCTAACTCGTAG
>CALECT010000027.1 GCA_937949725.1 uncultured Pseudanabaenaceae cyanobacterium | reverse complement strand
GGGTCTATGCCGGGGAAACGCGGCCTCGGCTTCAGGGGGCGAGGTTGACCACTTGGGAATGTGTTCAGGAACAGATTCCGGTCACGCTCATTACAGATAGTATGGCGGCCCATTGCATGAAGGAGGGGCGCATTGATGTGGTGATTGTGGGAGCCGATCGCATTGCTGCCAATGGAGATGCTGCGAATAAGATTGGGACCTATGGTTTGGCTCTCATTGCCAAGGCCCACAATGTGCCGTTCTATGTCGCGGCACCGCTCTCTACGGTGGACTTTGCTTTAGCTGATGGCAGCTCTATTCCCATTGAGGAGCGGAACCCTTCTGAAATTGCCCACATTGGAGAAGAGCCTATTTGTCCCGCTGGTACTGAGTTTTATAACCCAGCCTTTGATGTGACGCCTGCTGAGTTAATTGCAGGCATTATTACAGAGGAGGGCTGTGTGGTTCCGGCTGAGCTGGGGACTTTGAAAGATTTGGCCCACGCAGCTGCGAAGGGCTAAGCGAGGAGTCTGAGTGGGCTGAGCTTATAGGCCAGGTTCAATGGCTGATTGGCATGGCTGGGTGGATATGGCGATACCAATGTTCCTCTACCTTGTGCTGGCAGGTTAATCGTCGATCGCTTGGGAGGAAACGACTTCCACATCAACAGTTCCTGGTGGGGTAGGACGAACAAACGCTCTGTCTTCTACCGCTAGCTTTTCACCGCAGCTTTGGCATTGAACCTCATTGCTTTTGAAGGCACTGACGGGGGCTGCGCAAACGGGGCAGCTGCCCTGGACGAGGTTACGGTTAAGCCACCAACGCAGGCCGAAAAAGCCAGCTACGGGAGCTATGAGGATTAATCCAATCAATACGCCTGATAGCTCAATAAACCAGTCGGGCAGGATGGAGCCCAGGCCGAAGAGCAGCAAGAGGGTGATGAGCCAAACGCCCAGGCCCCGGATCTGGATTGACTTAAGGTTGTTGGGATTCACGGACAATCCTTCGCGCTAAATCTTGATTGATACCAAGATAGCGGCTGGGGTGAAGCGATCGGGAGCGAAAATACCGTTCTTTAAGGTTGGGTTATGGCTAGCAGGTCCAGAAACATTTAGCGGCGTTTCGCTGTGTGTGGACTGCACTGCAAAACGCCGCTAATAAGGAGATCGATTTTCATGGGCGACCTGACCGCAGCATCAATAGTCCGGCTCAGGCATATGCTCGTCTAGGGTTTTGGCCAGTTTTTGGGACATGGCTTCAATCCAGCCTTCATCTTGCTGGGTGTAGCTGCGGGGTGCATTGGCTGCCAGGATAATCGCGCCTCGGCTTTCTTCGCCGTCTTCGCGTAGGTCTGGAAGGGGGTGGCAAATCAAGCCCTGGATGTTCTTGGGCAGGTAGTTGAATTCAATGCGACCGGGGTACAGCTTGAGGTCCACGAGGTAAACGGATTTCTCAGTGTCCATGACTCGCTCGACGATGATGCCGGGCTCTTCCATCTCTTCTTCTATCAAGACGCCGCGCCGAGCAATGACGCGCTCGTCGTACCAGATAACGAGGGACTTGGTTGCAGTGTTCGTGAGGAGTAGTTTGGTGAGCCAGGCCAGTTCTAGCTTGACGGGCTCCGGCAAATCCTCGTCTAGGTCGAAGCCTTCTTCCCCTTCTAGCTCAACGACCTCGGGAAGTTTGGGTTGAGCCTGTTGCCACAGGAGCCCGGTGAGAATGAGTAGGGCGCTGAGGATGACCCCTAGAGCATCGGAGCGCGATTGGGAGGTTGAGATTGCTGGGGTTAAGAAGGCTCGGTTGAGGAGGAGCAATGTGCCGCCGAGGGTTCCTACTACGAGGGGGAGGCGCTTGAGGGATGAGGAGGAGTCGGAAGCCAAGGGATATTACTCGGTAGCTGAATGGAAAGGTGAATGAAGCGGCTAGCTTCTTCTGGAATTGCGAGCTTAACTTTAATAACTTAAGGGGCATGACAAACGGGTCACCAGGAGATTGTTGACCTGTCTACCCGTTTGTTAACCAGACAAAAATTCAAAACTTAAGGCTGAGGATGATTAATCCAAGTAACCCAGTATTTCCTCCTCATCGGGGCTGGTGTTGGAAGCAATGGGCCGGTTCATGATTTGGGGAGAATCATTAAAGTTGGGTTGGGTCTCCCCACTCATTCCTGGGGAGGCTTGGATGGGACGGTTTCCAGCCATGCGCACGGTCTGGGAGACGTTGATGGGGCTGGGATCAACGGGCCGGTTGTCGGTGTAGCGCTTGCGGCGAGAGCTCACGACGAGAGCGTGGGTTTCTTCGACGCTGGGCTGAGCGGGCTCATTCGTTTCTGCGGGGGCGGGCTGACCTGCTTTGAGGCGAGCTGTTTTGGGTTGGCTGGCGGCTTGGGTGCGGCGGCTGCGCTTCATGCTTTGGCGGCTGACGGGAGCCTTGTCGCTGCTGTCTTTGGAGGCTTCGGTATTACTCATGCTGTCCTCTTGCTGGGATTCTTGGGCGGAAAGTCGCTGGGACGGTCGGCAGAATCGAAAAGATGTTGGCTGGGGCACAAGGCAGTTGGAGCGGAGTCCTAGGTGCCCGATGGGTGCCCGAATTAGATAGCCGACCTTCACAGTTCTACCTAAACGGCCATTTCAAATCTAATGATTTTCTATAACTTAATTATAGGTTTAGGTTTGCGATTGTCACGGGATCATCTGCCCCCCAGCGATTGCCGTATTTGCCCCCGCCCATAAGCAATTGTCATCTCAATCGTGAATGGGACTCTCCTGGACTCTGGTTACAAAATGATTGGGAGATTGCCTATGATAATTGGGCGCAACTGAGTGCAGTTGGGTTGATTTTGGCTGAGGGCCAGTGTGATGGGTTTATTTGACAAGGTTGTGAAGCCTGCGGTTGTGGATGATGGTGGGGCGCTGACGGCTCCGGAGGCGTTTGCGGCGATCGCCCTAGCGGCAGTTGCATCCGATGGTTATCTATCTGAGGAAGAGGCTCAAAGTATTCCGTTTATTTTGTCGCGCATGAAGCTGTTCAAGGGCTATCGCGATGACATGATGCGTCGCTTGTTTGACAAGCTCTTGGCTCGTTTGCAGAGCAAGGGGGTTGAGGCGCTGTTTGTTTCGGCGAAGGATTCTTTGGATCAGGAGTTGCGGGAGACGGCGTTTATTACGGCAACGGATCTGGTGTTGGCGGATGGTGTTGTGACGGAGGAGGAGGAGCAGTTCTTGAAGGATTTGGAGGATAAGTTGGAGATTTCGAGTGAGCTGGCGCTTCAGGTGATTCGGGTGATGACGATTAAGAATCGGGGGTAGGGCAGTTTAGGCGGCGTTGAGGCAAGGCAGACCCCCTCGCACTTTGTGCGGTCCCCCTTGGAAAGGGGGACAGGGATTGGCCTGGTTTGCGGTTGAGAGAATTAGACGTTTTAGGATTTGACTTGGGCGCCGTGGCTGCGGGGGTCGGTTTGGCCGTTGCTGCTGCCAAGGGTCGCGGTGGTTAGGTCGCGATCGCTCTCTGACATGGCGCCTTTGGCTTCGGCGTAGGGCAGGGGCGATTGCTCGATCAAGGCGTTTAGGTTCGCAGCCATGATGTTTTGGGGTTGTTCGCCCAGGGTGGAGGCGACGGACTGACCGTTACCGTTGAAGAATTCGAAGTGGGGGATGCCGTCCACGTCGTAGGTGCCCATTTCGGGGAGCCATTTGTCGTTGTCGACGTTGAGCATTACGAAGTTGATGTCGCCGCTGTATTGCTCTTCAATCTCGGCCATGGCGGGCACCATGGCTTGGCAGCTGCCGCACCAGTCGGCATAGAACTCCACGAGGGAAGGTTTGCCATTGGCTAGGGCGACATCCAGAGGCACGGCGGCTTCGGCCATGCTGCCCAGGGTGGGCACAGTGCTTTGCACCCGCAGGCCAAAGAATACAAGAACGGTTAAGACCACTGCAACGAGGGCGATGATGCCGTTGCGCAGCTGGTCGCCGCCGGAGGAGCTGGGTTGGGAAGCTTTGGTGTCGGCCATGGGTCGCAGATAAGGAGCTTTGGGGGGTGGGAGAATGGAAGGAATCGTTCAACTGACTGGAGTTCGACAAGCGCCTGGGCTTTTACCGCATTGGCGCTGAGAGGTTTAGGTTTCGCTCCCAGCTAAGAGCCGAAGTCCGTTTTGACGGGCTGAAACCCTCGCCGAATCTGACGTTGAGTCGGCTTTCGCTGACAGGCGCTCTGCGCCTGGGAATTTATTCCTAGGTTGGCAGGGTCTTGCTGGCAGCATGTGTCGAAGTCGGATTCTATTAGTTTAGTTCGTTCGGATGGATCGATTCGGATTGATGGATGTATCTGAACGCGATCGCGTCAGGTTCAAGTTTCTTTAGTTGAGTCAGGAAATCTTTGGGGATAGGGATTTATGCGTCCATTGCGGCCTTTGCACGGGCGTTTGGCCGACGGAGGCGCTGAAGCTGGACCCGGAGACCGCTAAGCTGAGTTTTACGCGATCGCGTTATGTGGTTTGTGAGCAGTGCATTCCCACTTGCCCGGTTGAGGCGATTTCGATCAAGCTTTAGACTGGCTAATTTTCGGTTGTTA
Source organism: uncultured Pseudanabaenaceae cyanobacterium (assembly GCA_937949725.1). Classification (GTDB taxonomy): domain Bacteria; phylum Cyanobacteriota; class Cyanobacteriia; order PCC-9006; family JAAUQQ01; genus JAAUQQ01. The sequence continues at coordinate 37,860 of CALECT010000027.1, read as the reverse complement.
CGACCTTTCTCTGTGTCATCTTTTCCTAAGCCCTATCGTTTAATTCCAGTTTCGTTGTTGCTGTTGTTTACGGCTTATTTGGTGGTGGGCTGGAATTGGGCTTTATATCAGGAGGCTTGGACTGAGTCATTCGGTCTATTGGCAGCTTGGCCTCAGTTCTTCTGGCCTGGAGCAGTTCTCCTTACTATCGTCACAATTGCTGCTTTTACAGAGCCTTTCTTGGGGATTCGACGCTGGCTTAATCAAGCGTTTGAGTCGGATACCAAAATGTTCTTTACCGTCATTATGTTGACGAGTTTTTCCATTTTGTTGTTGGTGCATATGGAGTTTTTGGCGAAGAGCATGTTGTTGTTGAGTGCGATCGCCCTGGCCAGGTTTGACTTCCAGTTGGCGAAACTAAGCCACTGGTCTCCATTCTTCTTTCTATCTGCTTTCTCGGTTTTAGGGTTGCTGTCTGGAGCAATGTTGCACTGGGCTTGGGTCTATCACGATTTGCCTTGGTTGTTGGATTGAGACGGCTGGACTGAGAGTGTTTGACCGGGCAATTGAACTCTAGGTGAGTTGTAAAGGCGGGGAGACTTGTGGTGGAGAATCGGCAGGGCAGGACATTGGATGAGCTGTACGACATCCTGCTGGGTTTGGACGGTCAGAGCTATGGGGCTTATAAGTCTATTCGTGGGGATTACCAGGCCGATGGCTGGACGTTGTGCATTGATAAGGTGCAGGGTGACCCCTTTGCGGCACCGAGCCATTGCCGGGTTTTAGTTGAAGCGGATTATGCGCAGTTGCCAGGCGAACTTTCTGCGAGTGAGAGTCGCATTTTGGGGCTGACGGATTTTTTGACGCGGCAGTTTGGTCAGGTAGCGCGGCAGTTTGGTCAGAGCCGGGGCTCTGGGGGGAGCGGGCGGATAGAGATGGCGCGGCCCAGTCAGGCGGTGTTGCAGCGGACGGCGGTGATTTGGCATGGGGGCTTGGCGGCGGCGGGGCCTTTGGAGGCGCGGTTTACGGTGGGTTTGCCTGCCCAGGGGCGGCGGGTGTTGGGGCGACAGGCGGCGGCGATGCTGTGTGAGGATTTGCCGGAGATTGTGGCGCGATCACTCCAATATTCAGCTCTAGATGCCGAGGCTGTTCTCCAGCATGTCAAAACCGTAGAAGATAGCATCTGGTTGCGGAACCAACTTTCTAGGCAGAGCTTGGTGGCCTTTGTTCCTGATGGCTCAGTGCTAGCTCGACGTAGCGGCGTGGATGAGCGTCCGCTGGAGGATGCGATCGCCTTCTCCTCACCAGATTCCTTGCGGGTGAGCTTTGACTGTCCCAATGGTGGAAAGATTGCGGGGCTGGGCATTCCCCAGGGCGTGACGTTGATTGTGGGGGGAGGCTATCACGGGAAATCGACGCTGTTGCAGGCAATCGAGCAGGGCGTCTATGACCATATTCCAGGGGATGGTCGGGAGCTGGCGGTGACGGACCCCAGCGCGGTAAAGGTGCGGGCGGAGGATGGCCGCAGCGTGGCAGGGGTGAACCTGTCGCCGTTTATCAACCATTTGCCCCTGGGCCAATCGACAGAAAAATTCTCGACGCCAAATGCCAGTGGCAGTACCTCCCAGGCGGCGAGCATTGTGGAAGCGCTGGAAGCGGGGGCGGGGTCGTTGCTGATGGATGAGGATACCTCGGCGACGAATTTTATGATTCGCGATCGCCGGATGCAGGCCCTAATCGCCAAGGACCGCGAGCCGATTACGCCCTTTGTGGATAAGGTGCGGCAGTTGTATGAGGAACGGGGCGTTTCGACGATTCTGGTGATGGGGGGGAGTGGGGATTACTTTGAGGCGGCGGATACGGTGATTGCCATGGAGCAGTTTTTGCCAAGGGATGTGACGGCGCAGGCAAAGCAAATTGCGGCGGAGTTTGCGACGGAGCGGATTGCGGAAGGGGGCGAGGGGTTTGGTGAGGTAACGGCACGGCGGTTGAGCTTGCAACTCAAGGAGCAGCGTCGGGAGTCTGGTAGAGGTCGAGGGCAGCGGTATGGTCGGGGGCGAGGCCATCAGAGAGGGCGAGGCCGTGATGATGGGGAGCGGCGGGTGAAGTCGAAGGTGCGGGGGCTGGATGCGATTTCGATTGACCGGGAGGAGATTGATTTGGCAGGGGTGGCGCAGTTGGTTGAGGAAGGACAAGTGAGGGCGATCGCGGCGGCGCTAGTTCAGCTTTATGGCGAGGGATTGGATGCCAGGTTGACGGTGGCGGAGGTGTTGGATGGAATTGAGACGAGGCTGGAGCAGGGAGGCTTGGATGAGTTGACTACCTTTTTGCAGGGCAATCTGGCGATGCCTCGGCGGCAGGATTTGGCGGCGGCGTTGAATCGTTGGCGAGCGATATCGAGTTAAGGAGGTGTGGGTTAAAATTGCAGTAGTGGAATGGTTGGAAAGCTTAGGTTTTCTATGGAACGACAGCAAGTGTTGGCGATCGTTCAGGCTCATCAGCAGCAGCTTCAAGAGCTGGGCGTCAAATCGTTGGAGCTATTTGGCTCCGTTGCTCGCAATCAGGCGGGGCCAGATAGTGATGTTGATTTTCTGGTGGAGTTCTCGAAGCCGGTGGGCCTGTTTGGTTTGTTTGAAGTGCAGCACTATTTAGAAGCCTTATTAGACTGCTCTGTGGATATTGGCACTGTGAAAGCCTTGCGATCGCATTTGCGTGAACCTGTATTAGAGGATGCTGTTCGTGTCTTCTAGAGCTTGGCCCCTGCGCATTCAAGACATTTTGAAGGCGATTGCTAGCATTCAAGCAGTTACTAATGGCAAGACGTTCTCAGAGTTTGAGGCGAACTCGCTGTTGGTGAAGGCAGTGCTCTACGACTTTGTTGTCATTGGAGAAGCTGCCGTCAGTATTCCGCAGGAGATTAGAGTGAAGGCCCCTGATATTCCCTGGCGGCTGATGGCCGATATGCGAAATGTCGTTGCCCATGAATACTTTCGAGTGGACCCTGAGATTATTTGGGATACGTCGCGCAGTAACTTGCCGAGATTAATTGGGCCCTTGCAGGAACTCTTGTCTGAATCAGACGTTTGACCTGTTTTTAAATTCCATTACCCCTTACTAATGAACAAAGTCACCATTCGCTATTGCACGGGTTGCAAATGGCTCCTGCGCTCCGCCTGGATGGCCCAGGAACTGCTCTCTACCTTCGAACAAGAACTCGACGAACTCACCCTCAAACCCGGCAACAGCGGTATCTTCGAAGTCTGGGCCAACGACCAACGCGTCTGGTCCCGCGTTGATGACGGCGGCTTCCCCGAAATCAAAGTCCTCAAATCCCGCGTGCGCGACGTCATTGCCCAAGGCCGCGACCTCGGCCACTCCGACGTGAACAAGGCCTAGTCGTCGCTTTGTCAGTAACTATTAACAGCCCCCCGGTGTTTTGGCTTAATGCTGAACCTTTCTTCCGTGGGACAATAAAGACCTCCCTGTCTTGACAGCACTCCATGCAAAAGCAAGGCGATCGCCTCCTCTTTTCCCCAAAAGACCTCCTCCAATTCCTCCAAAGTGACTTCGCTACCTGGATGGAGCGGGCTTCCCTAGAACAGCCTGAGCAAGTCCCGGCGAAAGCCAAGCCCGATGAAATGATGGCGGTGCTGACGCAGCTGGGAAATGACCATGAGCAGCGCTATCTGCAAAAGCTCCTGGATGACGGCGAACAGATTTTCCAAGTGGAGAATCGCGGAGCCTTTGAAGCGACTGGGGCTGCGATGGTTGAGGGAAAGCCTTGGATTTACCAGGCAGCTCTGCGTTACGGCGATTGGATTGGCTATGCAGACCTGATGCGTCGCGTAGAGGTGCCGTCACAACTGGGGGACTGGAGCTATATCCCTGTGGAATGCAAGCTGGCCCTGAACCCCAAGCCCTATTTTGTGATTCAGCTCTGTGCCTACTGTGACTTGCTGGAGCAGGTGCAGGGATTGCGGCCCGGCTCGTTTGAGCTAGTGCTGGGGACGGGGGAGCGTAAGGCTTTTCGCACGGAGGATTACTTTCATTACTATCGACAAGTGAGGAGATCGTTCCTCACCTCAATGAAAGAGTTTGATCGCCAACAGAAGCCGGTGCCCATGGCGGGTGACCATGGCGATTGGCAAACGGCGGCGGAGCAGATTCTGGATGCAGCCGATCATCTCAGCCAGGTTGCCAATATCTCCGTCAAGCAAATTCAGCGACTAGAGGCTGCGGGCATCAGCACCGTGGCTCAGCTGGCAGCCGCAGAGCCTGGGATAAAGGTGACGAAGCTTAACCGAGAGATCTTTGAGCGGTTGCGGTTGCAGGCAAAACTACAGCGGGAGAGCGAGGACAAGGAGAAGCCGCTGTATGAGCTATTGCCTAAGCCGGAAGATCGCGATCGCTACGGCCTAACCCTCCTCCCCCCCGCCAGCGAACTCGATGTCTTCTTCGATATGGAAGGCTATCCCCTGGCCGAGGGGGGAGCGGGACTGGAATACCTCTTTGGTGCAACCTACGAAGAGGCTGGCGAGCTGGAATTCAAGGACTGGTGGGCCCATAACCCAGCCCAGGAAAAGCAAGCCTTCGAAGACTTCATCGACTGGACCTACGATCGCTGGCTGGCAGATCCGAAGATGCACGTCTACCACTACGCTCCCTACGAAACCACTGCCCTAAAGCGGCTCATGGGCCGCTACGGCACTCGCGAAGAACAGGTGGATAATCTGTTGCGGGGTAACGTCTTTGTCGATCTCTATCAAGTGGTGCGCCAAGGGCTCTGCGTGGGCGAGCCGTCCTACTCCATCAAGAACCTGGAGCATCTCTATTGGAAAAAGCGTGAGGGCGATGTGGTCAATGCCCAGGCTTCCGTCGTTCAATATTTTCAGTGGATGCAGTCGGATGAGGGCGAGTCGATTGATGACTCCAAGATCCTCAAAGACATTTACGACTACAACAAAGACGACTGCGACTCGACCAAGGCGTTGGCCGATTGGTTGCGGGATATCCAGACCGAAGCTGGAATCACCTACTGCGCCACAGAATCGGTCAAAACGATTGAAGAACAGCAGGCCGTAGAGCAAACCCCTGCGGGGCAGTTGGCGATGGAACTGCTAGAAGAAGTCACGCCCCAGCCCTGGACCGAGAAGCTGGCACTGGAGCCTGGGGGTAAGCGTCTGCTGGGTCACCTGCTGGACTTCCATCGTCGGGAAGCGAAGCCCTTCTGGTGGAAGCGGTTTAGCTGGTTGATAGCGGATGAAGCTGACTTGGCAGATGAGCTGGATTGCCTCGCAGGGCTTCAGCGTACTGATGCCATGCCAGAGCAGGTCAAGAAATCCTGGGCCTTTGAATATCGCTTTGAGCCGGGTCAGGAAACGAAGCTGAAAGACGGCACGAGCTGCTGGATGACCCAGAGTGAAGCAATGAAAGACTGCTCACTCCTAGATGTGGATGCAACGGAAGGAATTGCGCGAATCAAAATCAGCGATAAGAAGCTAAAGACGATTCGCGAGGAGGAACCGAACTGGGAACCGCCCAGCCGCACCAGTCTGATGGATATGACCCAGATTCGCACGGGGCAAATTTCCAATGCGATTCTGGAGACAGTGCAGCGCTGGAAAGACAGCAGCGAATTGCAGCCTGCCCTGGCTGACTTTCTAGAGCGGCGTAATCCTAGGGTCTTGGGCCACAGCGATGGTCCACTGGTTCCGTCAGACGAGAATCTGCTGACCGGGACTCTGCGCGTCATCTCAAACCTCAACAATAGTTGTCTCTGCATCCAAGGGCCTCCTGGCAGTGGCAAAACCTTCACTGCCGCCAAGGTCATTCTCAGCCTGCTCCAGCAGGGCAAAACCGTCGCTGTTTCCGCCAATAGCCACGCTGTGATCTTCAACCTGCTGGCCAGAGTCCAGGGCTACAGCGAAGAGACCGATGGTCGATTTGGCATTGCCCAAATCCCCAGCAGCACCGAAAAGGCTAAAGCTAAAGCGGGCGTTGCCTTCAAAAAGAAAATTGCTGAAGCCCTACCTCCAGAATTCCAGCTCGTCGGCGCAACAGTGTTCCAGCTTTGCCGAGTAGAAGCCGTAGATCAATTTGATTACCTTTTCATTGACGAAGCCGGGCAGGTCTCCCTGGCGAACCTAGTTGCCCTCGCCCGTTGCGCCCGCAACCTAGTGCTGATTGGTGACCCCATGCAGTTGGAACAGCCCATCCAGGGCAATCACCCCGGCGAAAGCGGCGAGTCGGCTTTGGGATATCTGCTAGATGGCAAGGCGACGGTGCCGGAAGAACTGGGCATTTTCCTTGGGGTGACCTATCGCATGGAACCGGCGATCGCCCGCTACGTTTCCGAGGGCATCTACGAAAGCCGCCTCACCCACCACCCCGACACAAGCTACAACCGCCTCGACTTTGACTATCTATCCGGCCCTAGCTGTACAGACCAGGGCTGGGAAGTGGTTCGCAGTAGTGGCATTGCTGTAGTACCAGTGATTCATCAAGGCAATGGACAGGCCAGTGATGAAGAAGTGGATGTGATCGCTGAGTTGATGGAGCAGCTTTTAGGTGTGGGGTATGTGAGCGATCGCGGTGAAACCCAAGGTGAAATCACCCTCAACGACATTCTTGTCGTCACCCCCTACAATCTCCAAGTGGGCAAGCTCCGCGATTGCCTTGGCGAAGACGCCCGCATCGGCACCGTCGATAAATTCCAGGGCCAGGAAGCACCCGTCGTCATCGTTTCCATGTGTGCCAGCACCACCGATGATGCACCGCGAGGCATCGAGTTTTTGCTCAATCGCAATCGGCTTAATGTTGCAGTGTCACGGGCGCAGTGTTTGGCCATTGTTGTTGCCAGCCCAGCCCTTGCAACTGCCAGTTGTGCCACCCTGGAGCAAATGACTCAAGTTAATTTGTTTTGTAAATTGCTGGATGTTGCTGGCCACTCATAAAACACGGGAGTAGCTTCGCTAGATCGCTCTTGTGGCTCTTCTTCTTTGCTTGTTAACAGCAAGGTAAGGAGGTTTCTGGCTGCTTGGCCATCAAGACAATTTATCGAGCAGACCTTTCCTGGTAAACGTTTGCTGCCTGCGTCATCTCTCGCCTTGTTCATACCAAGGTGTTAAAAACATTCCTAACTGTTTCAGGAGGAAATCTGTCAGTAAGCCAATAATGCCAATGATTAGAATGCAGAAAAGAACTCTGTCAGTCTGTAAGTATCGCTGAGAACGAATAATCCGAAATCCCAATCCCTGCTCTGCAGCGATCAGCTCTGCCAAAATTAAGAAGTTCCAAGCGCCAGCGATATTGACGCGCATTGTATTCATAATGCTGGGCAATGCTGCTGGGAAGATGACCTTGGATAGAAGAACAAAACGATTGGAGCCTAAAGTATAAGCTGCGTTTAAAAGCTCATCGGGAATTGCCCTAACTGCATCGACAATCATGGCAATGTTGTAAAGGACGATGCCTAGGAAAACGATTAAGTACTTTGCGGTTTCGTCAATTCCCGCCCAAATGACAATGAGAGGCACAAATGCTGCTACGGGCATGTAGCGCACTGCGCTGACAAATGGATTGAGCAAGCTGGCAATGCTCTCAAAGGTTCCCATCAGTAACCCAATGGGAATGCTCACCAGACCCGCTAAAGCAAATCCACCCAGCACTCGCGATGCACTCGCGAAAATGTCTTTAATCAGTTCATCTTCGGTGAAAAGTTCGATGCCGGTTGAGATCACTCGGGTGGGAGCAGGCAGGAAAATATCTTTGACGAAGCCGCCGTAGCTCAGGATTGACCAGATAATCAGAGGAATGCCGATACCAATAATGGGCATCACAATCTTGAGCCAAGTAGGAATGCCTCGACGGACGCTCCAAAATGTTGAGGGGCGCAGACGAAGGCGCTTCTTGGTGGGTTGTTTATTGATGGGAGCAGCTATGTTTCCCTGGTTTGGAGAGCGCTCTTCGTCAGGTGTTGTGGGCTCTGGGGCCTTGGATGAAAACTCCGTCATAACGATTTCCTTGGCCTTGAATTAATGTCCGAGTTGATTGGTGATGTAGCGCTTGAGCTCCAGAAACTGGGGCATAATTTTGATATCTAACTCGCGATGCTCAGGCAGGGGAATATGTAAGTTTTCCCGAATGCGACCGGGGTGGGCATCCATGATGTAAACCCGATGGGACAGAAAAATGGCTTCTTCTACATCGTGGGTAACCATGAGGATGGTCATGTGGGTGCGTTCCCACACTTCTTGCATGAACTGTTGGAGCTGTTCTTTGGTCTGGGCATCCAGCGCACCAAAGGGCTCATCCATGAGCATGACTTCGGGCTCATTGGCCAGGGCGCGGGCGATCGCGGCCCGCTGTTTCATCCCCCCAGACAGCTGCTTGGGGAGGGCATTGGCAAATCGGCTGAGCCCCACCACATCGAGATAATAGGCGATACGCTCCCGACGTTCTGCCTTGGAGAAGCCTTGGAGCTTCAGACCAAATTCAACGTTCTTTGCAACGGTTAACCAAGGGAATAGGGAATAGCTTTGGAAGACCATACCGCGATCGGAGCCTGGTCCCTCCACTGCCTCGCCTTCCACTCGGACCTCTCCCGTAGTGGGAGACATGAGACCCGCAATGATTTTGAGGAGAGTTGACTTACCACAACCCGATGCACCGACTAAGCAAATAAATTCATTCGCCTTTAGCTCTATATCTACATCATCTAAGACAGTGAGGGGATTGCCTTGATAGACAAAACTTTTAGAGAGTCCGTGGACGCTCAGTTTGGGATGCTCAACGGCTTGGGGTGAATCCCCACTGTTCGTGGTTAATGGCAAGGTTTTGGCCATGGGAGGAAGGGAATGAACGAGCTGATGAGAACGAACCTGGCGACTGTCTAATACAAGATTCAATGCTACGGGAGGACTGAAATCTACTGACTCCCTTCTAAGGAGAAAATGACAAGGCAGGTCAGTTGATAATGGCAGAGGCTAGTGGCCGATTTCAGTATTCCCAATGGCGCTATGCAGATTGGTCGCATTATTGCTTCGGCCAGAAATCTTAACTAAATCTAAAATCAAAATCAGCCTATCACGGGTGAGCATTGAGAAACGAACTTGAGGAAGGGGAAATCCTATGGTGCCAGGACGCTTAGCAGCTAAGGCTTGTGTCGTAACGGGGGCTGGTTCAGGTATTGGTAAGGCGACTGCAATTCGCTTTGCTGAAGAAGGTGCGAAAGTGCTCTGTGTCGATTTAAACCAAGCCACTGTGGAAGCCACTGTGGAGGAGATTACTCAGTCGAATGGTCAGGCAGTTGCAGTGGCAGCAGATATTAGCGATCGCGCCCAGGTGCAGTCCTTTACCCAACGATGTATCGAACTCTACGGCGGTGTCGATGTCTTGGTGAATAATGCCGGGGTTAATTTACCCAGTGTGTTTCATGAGGCAAGCGATGCGGATATCGACCGGACGCTGAATGTGAACGTCAAGGGGACGATGTATTGTGCCCAGGCTGTGATTCCCCAAATGCTCAAGCAAGGTAAGGGGGCGATCGTTAATCTGTCCAGTGTGAATGGCTTGGTTTCAGAGCCTTTTTTGACGGTGTATTCCGCTTCCAAGGGAGCGATCGTGATGCTGACGCGAGGCATTGCCCTGGACTATGCCAAGCAGGGGATTCGCTGCAATTGTATTTGCCCCGGCTGGGTGGATACGCCCATTAACCATGCCCATGCAGAAATGCTGGGTGGTCTTCAGAAGCTATACGACGAGATTGATAGCTTTCAGCCCATCGGTCGACCGGGAGAGCCCAGAGAGATCGCAAACTTGGCTCTGTTTCTAGCCTCTGATGAGGCCTCCTTTATGACAGGCTCGGTTGTCACAGCTGACGGTGGCATGACTGCCCAATAGCTTGGGGCTTCTGCCACTGAATATTGCCTCAAGGTCTCCCAGTTCCTCTCTGAGTGATCATCCTGGATGGAACGCTTGCTAGTTGTTCATACGACTCCTGCGTCCCTACTCCTGGCGTTCTAGGAGAATCTGCGACGACATGGCCTCGCTGATGAATTGGCTTGCATGATAGTAGATTCAGGGGACTTAAAGACTACTGAAACTTAGCCAATAGGGTGAGATTTTCTAAGGTGACCCCAGCTTGTTCTCCGGTCGTGACCAGTAAACGTAATTCATTGGCTGTGTAGAAGAATGGGCGTGAATGAAAGAGGGTGATCATTCCGAGTCGATGTTGGCGTGCCTGAATCGGTGCACTAATCATGGATTGCATCGAATACTCTCCAGGCTGATAACGTTCGTCCGCTGGCACATCGTTGATTATCTCTGCTTTGCCTGCGCTAAAGAGGCTACCAATCATGCCTTGCTTTAATGAGATAGCGTTAGATGAGTTTTCCACATCACCCCAGGATGCAGCCACTTCCAGGACTTGTGTTTCTGAGTTGAGCAGGAGGACGGAGCCGCCAGAGGCTGAAATGAGCTGGTTTGATTCGGATAAAGCAAGCTTTGCGACCTCTTCCACGCTTTCGCAGTGGGTCAGCTTATGGCTGAGTTCGTAGAGGAAATTGATCTCTTCGTATTTGGCTAGGGCTTCACTGGCCAAGTTTTTGGCTTGGAGCTCTTGATTGGCTAAGTAAGTGACTAGAGCTGCGATCGCCTCCACAGGAGAATTCCCCTCTACTTTTCCCAGCATTTCTCCATTCACAACAATGTCTGCGCTGTAAGAAGCTGCTGTAATGGTCTCTCCCCAAATGATGCTGCCACTTTCATCATGAACCGAAAACTGTGAGGTCTTTGCAAAAACCTGGAGCAAAAACTTTGCGTTAGGTTTGGAGAGTAGCTTCCTTAATTTAGGAAGTGCCATCATCAGTAAAGAAGATTTCATCGTTTGAGAGTGAGCAGAGAAAGGTGAGCTGAGTAGATTTGAAGTTTCCCTGTTAAAAGGAGATTAACGTAACCAAGAAGCTAAATTAGGTGACCCAGAACATAAATCTCCGGATTATGGCTTTAGACCAGACTTAATTTGGGAGTCAAAATCTCCAGAACCTGTTCAAGAATCATGGTTGGATGAAATGGCTTGGTTAGATATAAGTCTGCACCTGCTTCCATCCCATGATCTTTATCATTGGCTTGGCCTTTGGCCGTAAGCATGATGACTGCCATATCCTTTAATACAGGGTCTTTTCGAATGGCTTCGCAAACTTCTAAACCTGACATGAAAGGCATCATGATATCTAGCAGGACTAACTCGGGGCGATGCTCTTTAATCATAGCTAGTCCATCACGACCATTCTCCGCAGTTAATAGCGTAATGCTGTAATCCTCTTCTAAGTCTTCCAGGGCCTGCTCTAGTAAGAAGCGAATATTGGGCTCATCATCAACGATTAAAATGGTAAGGCTCATGCGGAAACTTTAGAGTTTTGGGTTATTGGGTCGTTGGTAGAAGACGGCATAGTTAATTCACTGGGCCGTGACAATAGCGGGATCGAAACTGAGAAAGTACAGCCGCAACCAGGTTGACTCTCTACCGAAATCTGGCCGTGATGAGCTTCTATAATTTGCTCACAGATTGCTAGACCTAACCCGCTCCCTTGAGGCTTGCTTGTGAGAATGTCTCCCATTTGGGTAAACTTTTCAAACACCTTCTCCTGTTGGATGCCTGATAAGCCTATTCCACTATCAATGACTCTAATTAAAAGTTTCCCATCCTGAATAGAACCGCAACATTTGACAAATCCTTTGTCAGTGAATTTTGTTGCATTGGAAATAAGATTGATTAGGACTTGAAGTATTCGATTCTTGTCTAGCATGCAGTCTGGTAGTGAGCTAGGGATATCTTCTATCAGCTCAATTGGCTTACCCTCAAATAGAGGAATTGTTGCTTCTATCGCCTGTTTGAAAATTGAAGTTGGATCAATAGATTGGAAATTCCACTTGACCTTTCCCTCTTCCATCTTCGCGATATCTAATACTTCATTAATTAGCGTGGTTAGGCGCTCTGCTTCGGAGACAACAATTCTGAGGTTCTTCTCGGTTACACGTAACGCTTTTTGTGCCTTAGGATTGTCTTCTGCTACTGCTGGGGCAATTCTAGAGCGCAGCTTAGACTCAATGATTGATGTAAAGCCTAATACTGAAGTGAGAGGAGTGCGCAGCTCATGGGAAACTGTAGATAGAAAGTCGGTCTTCATTCGATCTACCTCTTTCTCCCTTGTAATATCTCGAATAAGAATGACGCAGCCTTGGGTTATATTCTCTACTGGGGATACTGAATCTATAAGAATTGGACTAACAATTGCTTTCCCTTGATGATCTTGGCATAGTTCGACTTCAAGCTCTCCTGTGGCTTGCCCAGAGCATCCAATCTCTTGAACTAGGGATGACAGCTCTGTGGGGAAAATATGATTTAACGGCTTTTGCAGTAACTGAGCTTCATCGATATTGAGCATCTTTAGAATCGCGGGATTGAGCTGCGTTACGACTCCATCCAGATCTGTGACCAGCAATCCATCTGCTAAGTTGTCAACAATCGCTTTGAGATCTGCGAGCGTCCTGCTTAACTCTGCTGCTCGATCTTGAGTTTGCTTGAGTAGCTGAGCTTGGTGCAGAGCTACGCCAAGCTGCACACAAACTTTTTGCGAGAAATCAATGTCAGCGGTAAGCCATTTCTCTGTTGGTGTTGATTGGTTAATGCAAAATAAGCCCCATAGGGTGCTTTTCTGGAAAATGGGAATTGTGATGCTAGAGCAAACCTGTAACTCAGCCGCAGTTTGCTGGAATTGATGATCTGCCTTGTACTGACTAAGGTCGTGGATGACCGCACTCCCTTCAACTTTCCTTATCCCTGTGGATTTAGCTTCCGTTTTACCGATGCGATAGTATTTTTCAAGAAAGTTACCACTGATTGAATTTCCGACTGTTGTTGGCATCGCTGCTATTTTAGACTCTGCGATGACAGTGCCTCCCCTCTTGAGCTGCTGCTGATTTAGCTGAATAATTGCAGCTCGATCCACGCTCAAAAGATTCCGAATTTCCTCTGTAGCAGTCTTGAAAATAGTACTAATCTCTAGAGTCCGTCGCACTTTGTCGACCACTTGGGCAAGTACATGGGACCGCTCTGCTTCAGCTTGCAACTCTTGAGCACGTTGCTGTAGCTGTTGATCCAGTGCATTGCGCAGATCTTCTTTAGCTGCATGAATAGATAGCTGATTCCTTACTCTTGCCAGAACTTCGACAATCTCAAACGGCTTACTAATATAATCAACACCACCAACTGAAAAGGCCGTTACTTTATCAATGCTTTCATGTAATGCGCTAATGAATATGACCGGAATACGTTGGCTGTCAGGACATTTCTTTAAGCGCTTGCAAACCTCATACCCTGAGAGACCAGGCATCGTGATGTCTAAGAGGATGAGATCTGGCTTTAATTCTCCAACAGATTGAAGTGCAATCTCTCCATTGATAGCACGTCGAACCTTATAATTTTGTGCGACTAGAATCTCAGATAAAATGTCTAGATTGATCCGATTGTCATCAACTAGTAGAATTGTTTTTTGTTGGAGAGATAATTCTAGATTTTCTATTGTTTCTGGAATCATTACAGCACTCAATTTCGACTCTCTCTTGGACTCTCGTGAATCTGATTTTCGTGGGTGTATGCCTTTGAAAAGATCTAGACTTTCAAATTTTGAAGGTGTTACTTGCGCAGTAAATATAGAAAATCCCTCTTCTGATAGACACAAAATCAGAGATGATCGTTGATTGTCTGATGCACCTTCTCCCTTAATGTATAAGCAGACTCTCTATAAGAAGAGCAACCGTATTATCAGCCTCCTCCACTCGTCGTTCTCTGTTTTGGCTAAGTGATTTTGATGATTTTTTTGTATATCTCTGAGCATCACTAGAAAAAATAGCGAAAATGATGTCATATTTATTCTTTCCAAACTAGAAATCCTGAAATGATTCATGTCGCTAGATAAGCTTTACATCCGAGAGCGTTGTTCAGAATTTTGCTTTAAGGGTAATACGCGCCATTTTGGATAACTGAAGCTGTCGAGAGTTCTGTTGACCTCTGCTCCTATGAATTTACAGTTTGGCTCAGAGTTGATGATGGAAGAAAGGCTCACTCATGGGCTCGGGGCAGATGCCCTAAGCCTTCCATCGCTTGAGGTACGCAATACTACTGGGCAACGTTCAGTGCAGTTGCATCCTTCATTTATTGGCGTGATAGATGCATTAGAGGAGAGTGCAAAATTACAGAAAGATGGATATTTAGAAATCTCCACGCTGTCTGGTAATCAATTCCAGCTATTTTTCCGATTGGGGCGTTTAGTCTGGGGTAATGATTTAGAGGGGCGTTTCCGGCGTTGGGATAGACTACTACGCCAGTTCTGTTCAGGGATATTGCCTCAATTAAGGCGCTTGCAAGCTAAGGGGCCCGATGCTTTATGGGAATATAGGGTACTCCTTAAACTAAGTCAAAAAGACTGTTTAGAGAGAGAGACATTTGAATCATTGATTCGCTCAAATTTGATCGAAATCTTATTTGATCTAATTCATTGTTCTAGTGAGGTTTCTGATATCAAATTTGTGGCGCAGAAAGAATCCCTTCTTTCTAGTCCTATTTGTCTGTTTACAGTGCCCTCGACTTTAAATGAGGCGATTAAGCAGTATAAAGCTTGGGAAGATGCTGGACTTGCAGGATCCTCACCTACGTGGAGTCCATTTATTTGCTCTTATGAGGCTCTAGAGAAATCTGTCTCTCCAAAAACTTACCAAGTTATTGTGCAATTGATTAAGGGTGAGTTATCCATACGAGATTTATCTCTGTTGTTGCCTGGTGATTTGATCTCTATGACTCAAACGCTAGTGAGCTATGAGCAGAAAGGGTATCTAGAATTCTGCACTCTGGAGGACTTTTTACCGCCTTGGCCCGTAGTTCCCCTGGCAGAAAATAGCGCTCCTTCGCAAGACATGCCCCTGGTTCTTTGCGTTGATGATAATCCACGTAATTGTCGTGAGTTAGGAAAGATTGTAGTTTCTGGGGGATATCGCTACTTGAGCATTCAAGACTCTGTTCAGGCATTGTCTTTTATCATTGAAAATCAACCTGACCTTTTGTTTGTAGATCTGGTCATGCCTGTGATTAATGGTCATGAGCTATGCAGTAAGATTCGAAAGATGTCTGCCTTTAAAGATATTCCAATTATTATTTTGACGAGTAATGACGGAGTTGTAGATCGCTTTAGAAGCAAAATTACAGGCGCGACTGAGTTTTTGTCGAAACCTGCGCAGAAAACAACAGTTTTAAGTGCAATACAAGGTCATCTAGCCTATGCTGCTCATTCTGCTCAGAAGTGATTGATGGGTGAATAAAGCTTTGTGAGACTCTAGCCTTTCAGACAGTGCATCGCGACAAGTCTAGAGCTTTAGGCTTACTTGAGTCTATTGAGATGGGTTTGATTGCATTAAGTTTTGGCAGACTTGATAGATGGCGTTGCTAACGAGCCTCAGCTCTTTCGGTTGAATTATATAAGGCGGCATCGTATAAATGAGTCTGCCAAACGGTCTTAGCCAGACTCCCTTCTCAACGAGCATCGGTTGCACGATCGCCATCTCCACGGGCTCATGCAATTCCACTACACCGATCGCCCCCAGCACGCGCACATCCTTCACCGCTGCTAAGGCTCGACAGGGCTCCAGTTCTGTTTGTAACTGAGCCTCAATCTTTTGGATCGTCCCTTGCCAGTCATAGCTCTCAAGTAGCATTAGGTTTTCCAATGCCACTGCACAGGCCAGGGGATTTCCCATAAACGTTGGCCCATGCATAAACACCCCTGCTTCTCCTTGGGCAAAGGTTTCGCTGATGTGATTGGTCGTCAGGGTGGCAGCAAGGCTCATAAAACCGCCGGTCAAGGCTTTGCCGACGCACATGATGTCGGGCGTAATGCCCGCATGGTTACAGGCAAATAACTCTCCGCTGCGACCAAAGCCGGTGGCAATTTCATCGAGAATGAGCAGAACACCATGTTCTTCGCAAAGCTGCTTGGCGCGACGGAGGTAGTCGGAATGGTAGAAGCGCATGCCTCCGGCATTTTGCACGATGGGTTCGAAGATGGCTGCGGCGATTTCATCGTGATGGGCAATGAGCAATTGCTCGAAGCTAGCAATATCGGAATCATCCCAGGTGCCATGGAAGGGGATTTGGGGGGCATCGGCGAAGAACTGTGGCGCGAGGCGATCGCCAAACAAATGGTGCATTCCCCCCACTGGATCGCAGACGGACATGGTGGCAAAGGTATCCCCGTGGTAGCCCTTGCGAATGGTCAAAAACTTGTGTTTGCCGGGTTTGCTGCGATTATGCCAATACTGCACGGCTAACTTCATCGCGACTTCGACCGAGACCGAGCCCGAATCGCTGAAGAAGACATTTTGCAGCGGTGCTGGCGTCATCTCCACTAGCTTTTGGGCCAGCTGTACTGCGGGTTGGTGGGTTAGGCCACCGAACATGACATGGGCCATTTTCCCTATTTGTTCTTGGGCCGCTTGGTTGAGGCGGGGATGGTTATAGCCATGGATGCAGGTCCACCAAGAGGACACACCATCGATGAGTCGCCGTCCATCCTCTAGCTCCAAGTAAGCGCCCTGGGCTGACTTCACGGCAAACATCGGTAGGTCATTGGGCATGGCGGTATAGGGATGCCAGACATGTTGGCGATCCGCTGCCATCAGCTCGGAAAGGGGAAGAGAATTCATCAAATCTTGAGGGTTTTAGTTCGTTCGAGAGACAGATCCGTATTGACTGCGACAACAGTTAAATTAAGAAGTGTTACGATAATGACAAGATTAATTGCTTTGACTTGCTAAAAGTTGCCTTTGCTACAGGTTGGGGTGGACTAAGAGAGCAAGCGAGCAGCTTCTTGGGAAATTTCTTTCTTCAGTGTCCTATGACTTTATCCCTTACGATCGCTTCCCCTTCCTTGGAAGACCAAGCGGTTCAGTTCTTCAAGGATTCCGTAGGACAGTGGCGCTCAGAGCGTCGTTACTACACGCTTAAGAGCGGTGTAATCCAAGAAGTTGTCAGTGACTTAACCCTGAGCTATCTGGATGCCGACGCGCCGGAGTTGGCTGAGTTGGCCCAAGCCCATGGCGTCGATCAGAGCCGGGAGATGTTGGGAGGGTTACAGATCTCTTGGGACAGCGAGTATGCCGGGCCCAGTAAGAAGACCGTTAAAGGTGCGACGGTGTTTGGGATTGGTCGTGAGGTGCTGTATCGCGATCGCGGGTTTGCCACGCCAGAGCCGGTGACCGCTCAGTTTGATTTCCCCAGCTCTGGCACGATGCTGCTGCGCACCGAGTACAACAAGTCGCTGTTTGAGGAAGAGGTTAAGTTCATTAGCGATCGCTACCGCACTCGCCAAACGGTCATTTCTCGCGCTGGCGAAGAACAGATGGTCGGTCAATATTTGGAGCGTCGCGTCGCCTAGGCCCTTTGGTTTGAGTCTGAACCCCTGAAATGATTTAAGGCATTACCCCTGGGTGGTGCCTTTTGTTGATCTATGGCTTTTGGCAGTCGTTCGACTGGATGCAAACTGTCTCTCCATTGTCTGAGTCCTTTGTGGGAAGAACTTTTTCCCAGGCAAAAAGCGAGCCCTGGTGAGGAACTCGCTTTCTGAGTGATGCAAATGAGTTGGCATCGCGGTGGTCTATGTTTCGGCTGTGAGAGCAGTTCAGCCCTGCCTAATCAGATCTTTGAAGACGTTCTCTTGAGCCATTTTTTGCCGCATGACTTCAACAAATAGATCTTCTAGCTCTTCTCGCGATACCCCTTTGACCTGTTCTTTGTACTTACGCAGACTAAATTGTTGCTCCATGCTGAGCAACTTGCCAGTGCTTTCACCATTAGACATAGAATTTGGCCTCCAAGAACGATTAATTCACCTTTGAAGGAAATCCTTCTTCAGTGAGTTGTTTAAGCCAGGGACCACAGACAAGGTGACCACCAAGGCTGGGAGATGTTAGACATCAATAGACTTCTCTACTGTGCCTATTTCATAAAACATAACATAAAGTTGACTTTAATTGCAACTTCTGTATCTGTTTTTCCTGTGTGTCTCATTAGACCTGAAAATATTTCTGAAAACAGATGTATCTGATACATAACAGTCTTTCCAGGAGTTCGTGTTTTCTAAAATTGTTAGAGCTTTCGTAGCGGTTGTTGCCGTTCATCCCTCGTTTTGGGTCTAGGAAGAGGTCTTAAAGTAGTCAATTTAACAAAACGTAATTTTTGAAGAATTGAGACAAATTTCTCTCATCTTGTTTGGCGATATTGAGTTGAGGAAGATTCTCTCGTTGGGTGCTGTTACAACACTCTCAGCCGAATCGATTGTCTGGCTGCTGCAAATATTCAATGGATGGTGTTGTCTACGGTGGTGGTGGCGATTCTGTAGAAAGTAAACCGCTTTTACTGCTGGCTCTAAGCAAAGACTTTTCAAAGTCATTCAGCGCTGATTGCCAATAGGGGAGTAGATCTGAGAAGATCGAGCTATAGATAAGATCTAATTAATCAATAAGTCTTTAGTAAGGAGAGCGTGGAGATGTCAGACGCAACCAATCAACCGGCTGAAACGCCGAACAGTGCCGAAGAAGTGGCTGAAGTGCTCGCAGAATTTGAACAGTACCGCCAGCGCTTGTTGGATGACACCATCGCTGCTGCCAAGAAAGCTAAGATGCCCAAGTCAGAAGTGATGGCTAAGCTGGAGCCTGAACTCGCAAAACTTGACGGTATGATTGAAACCCTCAAGCAGCAGTACGCTAGCTTGACGGCTGAAGCTTAGGTTTTTCCAGCCCCTGGTCCTTGTTGTGACTGTCTGCCAGCCTTCTCTTGGTATCGGAGGCTGGCTTTGCCTGTGACATTAGGATTCCTCCCCAATCAATTTACCCATTGAACTGATGACAGAGACGCCCAATGCCCCCGCCCAACCTGTGGCGGAGGAGTTGACTCAGATGCAGGTTGAAACCGATGCGCTCTTGGCCCAGGTGAGTCACCAGCTTGCTAATGGAACCTTCGAACCCAGCAGTGATCCGGCACTGTTTGAGCGTTTAGTCGAAGGTTTTGCAGATACGCGAGGCATGACCCGCCTGCGCATTGCAGAAACCTTGGGCAGTGAGATTGGTCTGCCTTCTACCGATGCGGTCATCAATGGTTTGGCCAATCATGAGAATCCCGTTGTGCGACGTGCCTGTGGCAAGACGCTCACCTTGATTGGTAATCCTGTGGCGATTCCGACCTTGGTGAATGGCCTGCTCCATGATGAGGACACGGTGGTCCATGGCTCCTGTGCCGGAGCCTTGGCGCGTTTGGGGACGCCCGCTGTCCCGTCATTGTTGGAAGTGTTGCACCAGCCAGATCTGCCTGAGACGACGAAGGGCCATGTGATGTGGGCTTTGGCGTTTAATGCTTTAGAAGCGAAAGAGACTTTCTACGAGGCCTATCAGTCTGGTCCGGCAGCAGTGCGGGCAGCGATGGTGGGGGCGATCGCAAAAGTCGCCCAAGACTCCCCCGAGGACCGAGCTTTTCAGTTCTTGATTGATGCCCTAGGGGATAGTGAAGCCGATGTTCGCAGCGAGGCCGCTGCTGTATTGGGCAACCTGACCCACAAGCCTGCTATGCCAAAGCTAGAGACTATGCTGGGTCATGAAGTCCCCAGCAGTCGCAAAGCGGCGGCGCTGGCTTTGATGAAAATTGCTGACGGCGCTGCGATCGCCCCCATCCAATCAGCTCTGACTCATGAAGCCAATGATGAAGTCCTAGCTGCGATGAAGCTTGCCATCATGCAGCTCGAACGCGCCACAGCAGCAGCTGAAGATGACGGTTGGGATTGACCTAGATCGAATTGAACCTCGACGAAGACAGTCACTCAACAGAAAGCGGCTCCAGGCATTGCCTAGAGCCGCTTTCTGTTTCAGCCCAGTTTGAATTTAGCTACGCTTAAATCCCTGCACCATTTCCAATCGAGAAATTGCACTAACAGCCGTTTCCTTCAGATAGGGATCGGCTGACTCATCATCAACAATAGTTTGCAGCATCTGGGAGGCACGCTCATCCTGAATCGAGCCCAGTGCATTCAAAGCAGAAACTGCTAAGGCAATGTTGTCTGTTGTTTTGACGGCATTGCTCAACACTTCCACTGCAGGAACACCCACTTGGCCTAGGGCCATTGCTGAGGCAATATGCACCACTGGGTTGGCATCTTGCATTGCCTTTTCCAGTGCATCGATTCCAGCTTGGGGAAACTCTGTCTCATCTCGGTGGTAGATGGCGACTTGAGCCATCGCCTTGGCGCAGCTGCCCCGCACTGTTACATTTTCGCTGTTGAGCAAGGCTTCAATAATGGCAGGCACAGCATCTGGCCCAATGGCACCTAACGTTTTGACAGAAGCCCGGCGAAAGACGACATCTTCATTGTCCAAAGCTGCCATTAGGCGGGGAATTGTGGTCTCATCCCGGTTATCGGCAATCTCCCACATGGCCTTGTCACGCAGGTTCGGATTGGGGTGCTTGAGGTGCTCGAAGTGAGGATCGAGAGTCATAATCTTGATTTTAAATTAATGGGAAAAGTCGATTTTATGCTGATGCAACTGTGGAAGAATTTGCTTTGATTTGAGAGGCCTTGGCTTGAATCAGCCAGTCCGAATCTTCAGCTGCGATCGCTAGGCCCTCACTATCCCCTAGTTGTTCCAAGGCCATGAGTGAAGCATACTTAACCATCCACACTGGGGATTGGAGCGCTTCCTTCAAATGGGGGATAGCGTCACTCTGACCTAAATCTCCCAGAGCCAACGCTCCGGCAAATTGTGATTTGAGGAACTGGGGCATGGGATTTTTCAGCCCTTCATTGACAATTAAGTCCAAGGCTGACTGGTGCTTGAGCCAGCCCAACAATTTCATGACAACGTAATGCCCACCGTAATCATCGCATGCCTTCTCGGCATAGGTCGCCATTAAAACATCGGTCAAACCGTCACGATGATCGGCCATCAATGTTTGCATGGCCAGATAGCAGCGACCAAAGTCCGTTTGATAAAGTTCGCTGATCAAAAACTCTAAGGTTGGGGGCTGGTCATATTCATGAACCAGTTCAATGTCTTTGGGATTATCGAGAATCGCTTTGTCTAGCCAAGGTTCGATGTCATCTTTGAATGTTAGTTTGCCTGACGTGAACCCTGCATTTGCCAGCATGCGAATGCCTCGTAACCGGAAAGACACTGATACAGGGCTTTTGGCAATCGCTGGAATCGCCTCATAATGGTCCGCATCAACCAAGTCTTGAATGGCAAGCCGTCGAGTATAGACAGTGGAATCTTGGAGAAATTCCACGACCTGGGCAAGTGGCGCGCGATCGCCGGTCAATCTTGCAATGGAAGTAATGGCAGCACTGGCGATCGTCTTATCTTCATTGTCGACGAACGTTTGGATGCGCTGCACCGCAGGCTTATAGTCTAGTCGAGCTAATTGATGAATAATGACGCGGTATGTTTGGCCAGGCTTTTCCAGCAATTGAGCCATTTCTTCTAAGATCGCTGGGTCGTCTGCACCAATTTCTCCCAAGGACCAAACCGCATTTTCTACGGTGTAACAGTCTTCATCGCTTAGGCAACCTCGAAGAATTGGAACAGCTTCTGCTGCTTTGATTCGGCCTAATGATTCGACAGACTTGCGCCGAACAATTCGATTATCCAATTCTGGATTGGTATTCTGAATCGCTCGAATCAATGCTTGAACAGATTGTTCAGAGGGACAATTGGCCAGCTGACTTGCAGCTACATAGCGGGGATTACCTGGCGCATCCCTCAGATCATCCAGGGGGGTATCTAAGGTGGTAATGGACTCTTCTTCTGAGAGTCCAAACATATTGGCAAAGCGATTATCCATCAGGCAAAAAGACAATCAAAAAGGAATAAAAAAGGCGTATCAAAATTGATCTGCTAGGTAGAGCTTAGACTTTACTATCCCTAGATCTAGATCGTAAGGCAAAATCAAAATTCTTTTTCTATCGAAATCAAAACTGGGGACTCCCAGTCGATGGCTTGTGTGAAAGTGACACAAGCTAGACTAAGAATCCCCAGCAATGATGGAACTAAGTCCAATCAGCAACTATGTTGCCAACAACCTTAGGAAAGGGAGTTGATAGCGTAGTCGAGGAGGGAGTTGTACTCGGTGAGAGCCTGAGGAGACAGGTCACGAGGAGTGCAACCACGGTTGCGAGCAAAGCTCAAAGCTGCAACGTAGGGAGGAGTAGGCAGGTTGAGGGCGCGGTAAACTTCGCGGCTACCAGCAATACCCCACTCGTCCAAAGGACCGGTACCACCCACAACGAGGCAGTACTGGATCAAGCGCATGTAGTGCTTGATGTCGCGGTGGCACTTGGCCTTGAAGGTGTCGGTGGAGTTAGCTTGACCGGCATCGTTCAAGTAGGGGTTAGCAGCGATGCAAGCATCGTAAGCTTCTTTAGCAACAGCGTCGATGTTGCCAGCTAGCTTCTCAGCAGCTTCCATGCGAGCAGCAGCGCGCTGGATGGAGCCTTGAACAGACTGCAAGTCAGAGCTGGAAGGAAAGCGACCAGCCGCGTCAGCAGCGGTTACAACGGTAGTAACTACGGATTTCATTGTTTTAAATCTCCAGGTTTATTTTGATCGGGAAGTATATTTCTAAAGCGTCTTCAGCGATTAGCTGAGGGCAGAAATTACGCGATCAAAGTAGCTAGAAGCTTCAGCAACGATGCTGGCGCAACGATCAGCGGTCTCAGGGGAACCCATCTTACGCAGACGAGCACCAGCAAGAGCTTCGCTGGGCTGATCTTTGATGTGAGCAGCAGCCTGAGCCTTCATGATTTGCACTGCACGAGCAGTAGAAGTAGCAGGGACGCCCAGAGCAGCGTAGGTCTCTTTGAGGCCATTCAAGCAGCGGTCATCCAGTACGGATGCATCGCCAGCGAGGAGAGCGTAGGAAACGTAGCGGAGAACGATCTCGCCATCACGCAGGCAAGCAGCCATGCGACGGTTGGGGTAGCAGTTACCACCAGCCTGAATGAGGCCTTGGTTCTCGCAGATCATGCCGGCAATGGCGTCAGAAACCATGCAGCTAGCATTGGAAGCAATTGCGTTAACTGCGTCCAAGCGACGGTTGCCTTGAGCAACAAACTCTTTAAGAGCGCCTAGGTCGGTAACACACTTGGTGCTAGCATCTGCGGAAACTACAGCTCTGGAAAATGCGTCGAGCATTTTTATCTCCTTGTCTTTTAAATCAAGATTGATTCTTGTTTAGGGACTTTTCTGCAACCCAAGTTATGGGGTGCGTCGCCTTCACTGAAATGACAGTAGTAGAAAATCGGTGCGCAAGTCCTAAAAGAGTTAAACAAAGCAATACTTTGTTACAGTCGCGACTGAACATGTCTAAAGCCTTGCTTGGCGAGGGTTGCAAGGCTTCATGTTTTCTATAGATTTGGGCCTTTACAAGAGCTTGGGATCTGTGATCCGTCGATAGGTTGAGGATTGTTGCGCTGGAACTTCTTTCCCTCTCACAATGGAAATGCTTTTGCCTAGCTAGCTATTTGGGGTTTGTCCGATGACTTTTAAGTTGAGTGATCGCGCGAAAGAACTCATTCCTAAATCTCGCATTGTCAGTTTCGCGGCATTGACAGAGCCCCAATGGGCTGGGGCTGCGGTGGCGCGGCTGCAAGCAGCAGATGATGAAGGGCGATATTTAACCGATGAGGATGTGGCTTTTGTCGCTGCGGAGGTCCCCGGTCTTTCTGCTGGACAAGGTGGTGCCGCTCTCTCTGCGGCTTGTTCTTTGCGAGACAATGCGGAAAATATTGTGACGACTGCTCGGCAGGAAGTGTTGTTGTGTTATCCAGGGATTACTGAGCCGGAGGGTGACTTATATCCTGCGATTCGGGCGGAGGCTTGCTGGCGAGACTTTTGGCATTTTTTGCGCTGCATCACCTATGGCATTGCTAGCGGCAGCCAAGATTTCACCAGTGCTGAGGGGTTGCACTATATGAATCTTCTCTATCAAGAGATGCAGGTTCCCCTGTCGGCAATGGTGACTGGGTTGGAAGCATTGAAGGTTGAAAGTCTCAAGCAATTGCCAGATCAGGCAGATGCGATCGCGCCTTATTTTGATCACTTGATTGCCAAAATGCGCATTTTCAAATGAATGTGAAGTCGCTTGGGAACGGACATTTGATAAAACAGAATCTACGGAATGGCTAGGAAGCCTCCTCTGCATGGCGATGGGCGATGGATTCAGATTCCGGCGTCAATCAATTCTCGTTTTTTCGAAAGATTCAGAATAGTGGGTTCTTCAGAGAGAAAATTTAGGCTCATTTGCTGCTCTCTCTTGAAGGTCGATTGATTGTGAATTAAAGCTCTCAGAAGAAAGCCCGGCATTGCTTTAAGCAATGCCGGGCTTTCTTAGATATTGGGTCTATACCAAAGCTCACGATTAAGCGAGGCTATGTGGTCTGCCCCCGTCGTTAGAGTTTCGTGCAAGGATTTATTGCTAGGACACTACGCTAACGTTGACGACCTTGCCACCAGCTTTCTGCACATTGCGCATTCGAGCTGACATGCTGGCATAGTCCACTTCAAAGGTTTGGACACTGCGACGGAAGCGAGTACCAGCACCAGCCTTGGCGACGGTGATGCGGTAACGCTTGCTGGTCTGAACAGGAGTTCCACCGCCCTTGGCCGGGGAAACAATCTTGGTGGATTTGTTCTCTGCTATGTCAGATAACAAGACAGCTGTATTGCCGCTGTCGCTGGTTGCATCGCCCCGGTATAGAGCAAAGGAACGGTTGAACCCAGAGTTCTTGACGCCTGCTTGGGTGTTGGTACGAGCATAGGGAACTACGTTCGACCCAAAGGTATGGTTGTACTCGTCGCTATAAACGTAGGAAGCAATGTCTGCTTCAAAGCCTTCGTTTGCATAGCGCTGAACATGCTCGGATAGTTCAGCTTGGTCTTTGGGAGCCCGGCCTAAGAGATGCTTGCAGTTCACCTCTACAACGCGGTACTGAGATGCGGAGTTGAAGAATAGATCGCGATACAGGCTAGATTGGGCAACCAACACCACAAATTCCTGAACGTTGATCTGTCCATTGCGGAGTTTGGACTCCTCTTCAGTAAGCCGCTCACTGTCCATGAGATGAGCATTGCCTAGAACTTGCTTGTAAACTGCACGAATCACAGTCTGCAAGTCACTTTCGCTAAAGCCAGAGCGAAGCTCAACGGCTTCATCTGCGGTTACCCAAAGTGCCATAGGGATAGTATCTCCTAGAAATTTAAGATTTTGTTAGTTGAATTCTTGAAAACAGGATGAAAAATGGGAAAAAAGAGAAAACTCCCATTCGACTACCCTACCGTTACGCCTCTGAGTCTGTTGTTCAAGATTTATAAATCTCTACAACGTCAGGTACGGTATTCGATCAGATTCATGTACTCCCAGTGGGCTTTCCTGCTTCTGAGGTTTCCCTAGCCAATTACCTAGCATTCTGTTAATACCGAAAATTGCGACTGGCTCTCGGCATCAGTTTCGTTTGTAGTATGGTTCCCTGCCTTTGAACGATACCTGAATATTTTGGAATGAATTTTGCTGCCGCTTCGTATCAGTTTCTTTGAGCTTGGTCGTGAAACTGGGACTCCAGTGATTTCTGAATTAAGCACTTTATAGTTTGCAAGTTCATGTCTGGACGGGGACTTTCCTAACTCTAAAGAGGTTTAAGAAAATAAGATGTTTTTGGCTTGGAGTGTCAGTTGAGATTAAGGCAGGTCTGATTTTCCTTGCCTTTCTTGTTGGTTACTGGTCTAAACCCGTGCATTCTGCTGCAGTAATTGGAGATCCCAAAGGGAGAGCTTGAGTTGCAGCCTTTGGAGCTGAATTGATGGAGTGGCTCAATGTTTAACTTTTGTTGCGTTGTTCCTCGTGAACATGTTTTTGGTCTTGATGCTTCCCTATAGTTCTGATCAGCGAGCGGATAGAATCTTGCTTTATAGAAGTTCGCCGCTAGTTGTGCGATATGGCTGAGGCCATGTTTTTTCGCGACTAGAATTAGGCCGGTTTACTTTGGCGCTGTAAGGCGTTCAGGTTGCCCATGCCTTTAGAGATTAAATACCCAATTCTGGATAAATCAACGCTGTAAATTGCGTTGTTCTATTCGCGTATAAAAAGGAGACTCTAATGCTTGACGCTTTTTCAAAAGCTGTAACTGCTGCTGATGCCGGTGGCAAGTTTGTTGGCGGTGGTGACTTAGATAGCCTTAAGGCTTTCGTTGCTGACGGCAACAAGCGTTTGGATGCTGTTAATGCGATCGCTTCCAACGCAAGCTGCATCGTAACGGACTCTGTTGCAGGTATCGTTTGTGAGAGCCCTGGCCTCACCGCTCCTGGTGGTGGTGTTTACACCAACCGCAAAATGGCTGCTTGCCTGCGCGATGGCGAGATCATCCTGCGTTACATCTCCTACGCAGTCTTGACTGGTGATGCTTCCGTGTTGACCGACCGTTGCTTGAATGGTCTTAAAGAGACCTATTCTGCACTGGGCGTTCCTACTGGCAACACTGCTCGTGCCGTAGCAATCATGAAGGCTTGTGCCGTTGCTCACGTCAACGACTCCAACACCGAAGCTCAAGCTGGCAGCAAGTTTCGCCAGATGGGTGCTGCTAAAGGTGATTGTGCTGCTTTGACTGCTGAAGTTGCTAGCTACTTCGATGCTGTTGGCGCTGCTATTGGCTAAATGTTTCCTTGTTCCCTTTTGGGCGCTTGTTTAAACATCAGTTTTTGAATTCAGATTCATTCAAAATTTAGGAGATAAGAATCGCCATGAAATCCGTTGTAACCACGGTTGTTGCCGCCGCTGATCAAGGCGCTCGCTTCCCCAGCAGCTCTGATCTTGAGTCCGTTCAAGGTAGCCTGCAGCGCGCAGCAGCTCGTATGGAAGCTGCTGACAAGCTTGCTGGCAACTACGATGCTGTTGCTCAGGAAGCTGTTAACGCTATCTACAGCAAGTATCCCAACGGCCAAGGCCGCGACATGGATGCTGGTACCCAGAAAGACAAGTGCAAGCGTGACATCGTTCACTTCCTGCGTTTGATCAACTACTCCTTGGTTGTGGGTGGTACTGGTCCTGTTGACGAGTGGGGCATCAACGGTGCTCGCGAAGTTTACAAGGCATTGGGGATTGGTACTGATACCTTCGTTTGTGGCCTGAGCTTCTTGCGCACCCGCGGTTGTGCTGACCGTGACATGTCTGCTCAAGCTTTGGTTGAGTACAACGCACTGTTGGACTATGTGATCAACGCAATGTCCTAATTGTTCTTGAATAGGACTGCCAGCTACAAGTGTATTTCTAACTCGTTAGTTAGTTTTCTCTTCTGATTAGTTCGTGGTTCGCTATTCTTTCAAGTGTATGGAATTGGAGAAATGCTTCTCTCTATTTCCATACACTTGATTTTTTAGGGCAAAATTTCTAAATTATTCGGAAAGATGTGCTCAAGCATTCTCACGTTCCCTGATCTTTGTATTGCATGGGAGACGTGAGTTTTTTGCTTTTGGCATCGCTGTTGCAGCTTGAATATGACCTTTTTGAGTTGTCTGATGGACATTTTTCTTTTAAGGGGGCAATTTCATGCTTCGCATAGCTTTGTGATTGATGCCAATCAAGAGCTGAGCAGTAGGTGTTAGTGCTGCGGGCAATTCGGTGAAGCGCTGCGTTGTGGTAGTCATAAAAGCCGCCGCTCAACTCAATCGCCAGAGTCAGCAGTCTTACAATTATGAGCTTTGCCCAGTTGTCCTGTATTTGGTGTCCTGTATTTGGCAGATGATTCATCCAGTCTGGTGCGAGAATTCAAAGTATCACTGAAGCCTAATCTTGGGTGATGAGAGACTGAGTGCGCTCAATATCTCAGGCTAAGAAAAGCATCTCTTCAGCTCGGCTGGGGGGATGCTTTTTCATATGACGCACTGATCTCAAATATTTCGGTGTATTGGGAAAAACAAAGATTATGAGTGCTTGAGAATAATAAATAGATCAAAATGTCTATTTTAGAAGTCTTGTTTTGAAGAAATGTAACTGAATCTCAGAAATGAACTTTAGAGAATTCTCAGCTTCTTTGAACTCGTATAGAGGGGGCTAAGCTTCTGATTCCCTTGTCAGCTAAGAACTCTAGAGATTAGGGCTGAGCATCTGCTATTGCTTGAATTTCACCAAAATCCGTTGGAATAAATCTAAACCATAGATATTGTCCGTTGCTTTAATGAGATTTGAGTTACTAATCTCTATTGATTGAGTAAAATTGCTTATCGTTTTGCTCTCATCTGCCTTTTGTTTCCTAACGTTGTAGTAAGGCGTAAGGAACTTGATGGGGTCTTGGGCCGGTTTTTCACAGCGCATATATACAAGAAGAGAGTTTTTTAAGATGCAGACTTCAATCAATGGTGCCCAGCTCATACGGCCTGAATATCTGGGTGCTGGGGATCCTATTAGTTCTGTGGATACCCAGGATAGAGGGGCCTCAACGGGGACTCGCCAAGCGACGCTAGATGCGGCTTACCGGAGACTGTTCAAAGAGAATCGTAATCTTGAGTACTACCGTAATGAAAAGCGCGATTCTCGCTTTTTGAATGGCCAACTGAACACTCGCGAGATGATCTGCGAAATGCTGTGTGGCGATATGTATGCCACATTTATTTTGCCTACCAACAGTAATTTCCGGTTTGTCTCACTCTGCTTTGAGCGAGTATTGGGCCGCTCTGCGACTCAAGGTGAAGTGTTTAAGTGGAGTTCTTTGTTGGCTTCCGAAGGATTGAATGCTTTTGCTGAGAAGCTGACTAGCTCTGATGAGTACATTGCCGCTTTTGGAGATGATACAGTTCCTTATCGTCGTTCTGTAGGTCTGTTCTCCAGCGAGCAGAATATGCCTGCGCTGCCTAAGGAGCTGAGCATTAAGCGCTATACCGGTCCTGGTAATGAGAACCAGTACTATCCCAGTGGTCCTTCAACTTGGGATAATGGCCAGCCTCCTGCGATCGCCCGTAAGGCTGGTGCGGTTCTCGCAGTTGCAGGTGCCATGGAGCTGGTTCGCATTGTTGCGACGGTTGCTTTCGAGGCCTTCGGCACTGGCGGAATGTAATGCTGATGACGATTGAGCTCAATTTGCGTTGAGCTCTTTCTGCATTAAATTCTTTCTCTGAAAAGCTCCCCAGAGGCTAGCCTCTGGGGAGCTTCGCTTTGGGATTGTCTGGGTGGAAGAAGCCTTATGAATTGTGTTGAGGTGAAAGGTGCTGGGTGAGGTAATTTATCAATTTTTGCACCTTAAGCGGAACGTATTGTCGAGAGGGATAGACCAGCCAAGCGAGAGTTTCGAAGTCGGTTGCTGTGACGTCATAGTCAGCTAGGAGCTGGATGAGGTTCCCGTTGGCGAGTTCATCGTCGATGAGCCAGTGGGCCAGGAGAGCAATGCCCATGTTGGCGATCGCGCAGTCTCTCAAGCCAATGGCACTCGAAATCACGGTGCGTCCACCGACTTGTACTTCTTCTACTTGGCCGTCGGCATTACGAAACCGCCAGCGATCGCGATAGCCCGCTAGGGGAAACCGCAGACAGTTGTGTTGGGTAATGTCTGTGGGAACTTCTGGTGTGCCGTGGCGTTGCAGATAGCTCGGGCTAGCACAGATGGCGTAGCGCGTATGCATGAGAGGCTGGGCAATCAGCGTTGAGTCTTGCATGGGACCGAGGCGAATGGCGAGGTCGATGCGTTCTGCTAGGAGATCCACTCGGGCATCGGTGAGCAATAGGTCGATGTTGAGGTCGGGATATTGGGCTTCAAACTCGGGGAGCAGGGGGACGATGCATTTGAGGCCGAAGGAGACGGAGGCGGTGACGCGAAGCGTTCCGCTGGGTTGGCCGCTGCGATCGTTAACGGCATGGCTTGCCTGGTGTAGTTCTTCAACTAGGGATTCGATGCGCTGGAAGTAGGCTTGGCCTGCTTCGGTGGGGGAGAGTTTTCGGGTGCTGCGCTGGAATAAGCGGATGCCGAGTTCTTTTTCTAGGTTGGCGATGGTGCGGGAGATGGATGAGGGGTCGAGGTTGCGATCGCGGGCCACAGCGGCAAAGCTGCCCTGGCGCATGACGGCGATGAAGGTTTGGAGGCTTGAGAGGTCCATCGAGAAGCCTAGAACTATTCGTGTAATTTTTGCATGAATGATGTGCTTCTGATCTGGTTTATTGCGCTGACTTGAATTCTTAAAGTAGATGTTGTTGCTTGAGATATTCAAGATGGCTAGAATTCTTCGGATTGACTCCAGCTCTCGCTTTGAAGGCTCTCACTCCAGAGCGATCGCGGATGTTTTTCAAAACACTTGGTTAGCTGCTCACCCTGGAGATGAGGTGGTGACGCGGGATGTTGTTCAGTCTCCCTGTCCCCCCATTTCAGCTCAGACGATTACGGGGTTCTATACACCCAAGGATCAACATGACCCTGCCCTTGCCAAGGCCACTGAGTTGTCGGATCGCTTGATTGCAGAATTGCAGGCTGCGGATGTTTTGGTGCTATCGGTGCCGATGTACAACTTTTCGGTGCCTTCAGCATTGAAGGCTTGGATTGATCAGATTGTGCGGGTCAACGAGACGTTTGCCTATGACGGACAGCAGTTTGCGGGACTCGTCAAGGTCAAAAGGGCTTATGTGATCTGTGCCTATGGGGCAGCGGGCTATATCGATGGACCGTTTGCAGGCTTCAACTTTTTGCAGCCCTACTTGCAAGGCTTGTTGACGTTCTTGGGAATTCCTGAGGTGCAGTTTTTTGCCATGGAGGCAACGACGGCTGATGAAGCCACGGTGGCCAGGAACTTGGCCCAAGTTAAAGCAGAGATTCAGGCTGCCATTGCGGCGAGTTAAGGGGCGACATGGCTGGAATGTTGCGATGAACGGGCTGGCATGGCGTTAGCTGCCTGCGGGGTAGAACGCCTGACAGCGTTGTTATGAGTTGTTATTGACAGAGGTACAGCAATGGCTAAGGTTTCAGTGTTGGGAATGGGAGCCATGGGCTCGCGCATGGCCGCAGTGTTGTTGGCGGCTGGACATGAGGTGACGGTGTGGAATCGTAATGTGGCGAGGACTCAGCCCTTAGTGGAGGCTGGGGCAAAGGTTGCTGGCACACCTTTAGCTGCCGCTCAGGGTGCCGAGTTTGTCATTAGCATGGTGCGAGATGATGAGGCTTCTCGGCAGGTCTGGCTAGATGGTGAGCTTGGCGCTTTGGCTGGACTGGCTGCTGATGCTGTAGCGATTGAAAGCTCGACGTTAACCTTGGGCTGGGTCAAGGAGCTGGCCCAGCAAATTTCTGCTCGGGGCATTTCATTTGTGGATGCCCCCGTGGCGGGTAGCAGGCCTCAGGCTGAAGCCGGAAAGTTGATCTATTTTGTTGGTGGAGCAACAGACGACTTCGCTAGGGTTGAACCGTTGTTGTCTGTGATGGCTGGTGCGGTGCATCATGCCGGGGAGGTGGGCAGTGGTGCGGTGATTAAGCTGGCGGTGAATGGTTTGTTTGGAGTGCAGGTAGCGGCGGCGGCAGAGCTAATTGGCTTTTTGCAGGGTTGTGGCTTGGATGGAGCTGCTGCTATGGAGATTATTGGGGCGACGCCGGTTTGCAGTCCTGCTGTGAAGGGGGCAGCTGGGGCGATGCTTGCTGGTAAGTTTGCGCCGCTGTTTCCGATTGAGCTGGTGGAGAAGGATTTTGGTTATGTGACAGGCGTGGCAGATGCCGTTGGTGCTGAGGTTCCGGTTGTGAATGCAACACGAGAGGTCTTGCGGGGAGCGATGGCTCTGGACTATGGCGATGAAAATATTACAGCGATTGTTCAGTTGTACTTAGATTCAGGCAGGCTTGGTTAGGGCGTGGACGAGTAATTACGGGGGGCTGAGTGATTAAGGTATAAAAAATACTTTCAGTCGGCTTGTCTGATTCGGTGAGCATACTAAGAATCTGACTTGCCAGTGTTCAATTCTTTGGCAAGCTTGAATCGGAGACAGAACCGGAAACCCGCTTGCTTGGTAGCAGGCAGGCGGGTCGACTAGGAAGTTTTGAGTTGAATCAGCTTATAAGATTTGTTTTGTTTGACAAAAAACATCGTCATCTATTTGAATCAATGGATTGCATTCAAACTTTGTATAGGTGAACAGTAGCTGAAGTGATAATCGTCCTTTTCATTCACTTGACTCGATCACAGCTTTCTTTTTTGTGTGAATTTTTGTAATTTAAATATGAAGTATGTGCGCTTGTAAAAGTTAAGACAATCGGCGAAATCACTAGGTTTCAGCTCTTGAAACGTTGTTGGGCAAAAGCGCTAGTTTTTGATTTGGTTCAGGCAGAACTTACGTGATCACACGTATGATGTTACAAGAAAGATTAATAAACTCTTCTATATTTATACCAACCCTAGTTTCCTTTCTGCATCCCTTTTTACTATTTCAGGATTTTAATGTGGGGTTTTGATTTAACCAAAATTTAGGTTATTTAGGAGGATTTTAGTGTTTGCGGCTATTTATCAGGGTTATTAAGTTGAAACTGTATTTTTCAAGGGCATCTTTACTTTATGGCTCAGCAACCTGTTGTTTCCGGGCCGATTATCAGTCATAAGGCCAAAGCCAGTTTATCTTCAAATCAACCTAAGACCGCTGACCGTCTGGTGGAGGCGACTTCTAGCAGCGCCCGTGAAGTTGGGCTGGCTCCCAACCCAGTGGCTGGGATAGCGTCAGAGGTTGGACTGCAACATCCCGCTTCAGCCCATCGTTCTCACCTAGTCTGGTTGCCTTTGTGGGGCAGGCTAATGGCGATCTCTGGCGGGATAGTGATGTTGGGCATTGGGGGGGGGACTCGCCAACAAGCTAACCCTCTAATTGACTCCCCGCTGGAGGTGAAACCAGCGCCTCTGTCAGTGCAAACCGCGACGGCTCAGTTGAAGACAGTTCAAGCTTGGAGCTCTGGCAATGGAACTGTGCAGGCGAATCAGTTTCGTAACTTGAATTTTGATGTGCCAGGCAAGGTCACCTTTATTACTAAGGGGCCGCATGGGCAACAACTACGTCCAGGGGATGCGGTTGTGGCTGGCCAGTTGTTGGCAACGGTGGACGACCGCCGCCTCCAAGCGGACCTAGTGCAGGCGCAATCTGGTGTTGTGGAGGCTCAGGAGCAGTTCGCTGCTCAGCAGGCCCAAGTGGCGGCGGCCCAGGCCCAAGTGGCCCAAGCTCAGTCCCAGGTGACGGAGGCCCAGGCCCAGGTTAGTCGCAGCCATTCGGCGCTGAGCTTAAGGGCCAAGGAAATGCAGCGTTACAATGCCTTGGCGGCTCAGGGCGTGATTTCGACCAGTGATTTGGATGGACAGCGCAATGGGCGAGATGAAGCCCAGGCTCAACTGTGGGCCAGTGAGGCTAGGGTGAGTGCGGCTCAGGGGGAGGTCACGGCTGCCCAGGCACAATTGCGCGTTGCCCAGCAGCAGCTTCGGGCTGCAGAAGCTCGCATTGCCACTGCCAAAGCCAAGGTTGACCAGGTTGAAGTCTCCTTGGAGGAGACCCGGCTCTATGCTCCTTTTGATGGAGTGGTGGGTCATATGAATCTACGGTTGGGAGAGCATTATTACTCTTCTGGAGGGACGGCTCAGTTAGCCCAAGATGATGCCGCTGTGGCAGCTTCAGTACCGATTGTTTTATTTGACCCCAGTCATCTAGTGGTAGAAGTTTCTCTGCCAGTTGAAGGTGAACAGCAGCCCCAGGTGGGCCAGCCCGCTTATATCTTGAGCCAGCCTTCGGCGGCAGACCAGTTGGTAAATCTGGCAGGAGCCTCTTCAGCACTGGAACAGCTTAGCCAGGTTCGCGGCAGAGTGGTCTCAGTCTCGCCAGCGGTGGACCCCAGCTTGCGAGCACGTCAGGTTACCGTTGCTGTCGAACAGGGTGCTGAGCGATTGCAATATGGTGATTTTGTTACGGCAAAGGTTGTTGTTGCAACGGTTGAGAATGCTGTGACGATTCCTTTGGATGCCATTTCTTTTCGCGATCGCCAACCCTATGCATTTGTGTTAGAGCCTGGTGAGCAGGATGGGACAACGAAGGTCGCTCAACGAAGGTTGAAGTTAGGGCTTGTGGATACGGCTGACCAGCAGGTGTTGCAGGGGGTGTCCCTGGGGGAGGAAGTGGTGGTGGAAGGCCAGAACCGTTTAGTGGACCAAGCTTCAGTGCATCCGGTGCAGGTTTGGTCCAGCGGCCAAGCAGAGACAGGGCCATTCTAAAGGCAAACTCTACTCAGCTGGGCCGCCCAGCTTGGTTATCCAGCTTGGCTGCTAGGGGAACTGCGGGATTGGGGTCATATTGACCATCGCTGGGTGACTATTGCTTGATTTTTCTAGGTGGGCTTGCTCCATCGTTGATTGCTAGTTGATTTGTCTTGTTGGCTCAGTAGTCAGGTGACCCATGGAACAAGATCGTTTGCCATCGCCACAACAATCCTCTGAGCACTTGAGTGTGTCTTCTAAAGTTGATTCCTTGGATGTTGCAATAGTTAAAAAGTGGCAACCGGATAGTGCAGGTCAACCTCGTGGAGATAGACCGCGCTGGTTCGCTTGGTTGTTATGGCAACCTTTGCTGGCGATCTTGCTGACTACTTTGATGGTTATTGGCGGACTCTTGGGGTATGGGGCTTTAGTCAAAGAAGGCACTCCTGATTTAGAAATTGCCATTGCGCTGGTGCAGACCGATTGGTCTGGTTCGGATGCTGAGAATATTGAGCGACAGGTGACTCAGCCCATTGAGGATGAGGTCAAGGCTGTGGAGGCTATTCACAAACTTAGAAGTGCTTCCTACAGTGGTGTTTCTGTCGTTGAAGTCGAGTTCTCGGCGAGGGCAGATGTGGGAGAGTCGCTGCAGCAACTTCGTGAAGCGGTGGCATTGGCAAGGTCTCACTTCCCCGCTGGGGTGGAGGCCCCTCAGATTCAGCAGTTTTCCATCAATGACAAGCCGATCTTGAGGTTGGCCTTGTCTGGTCCGGTTGATCCGGTGTTGCTGAGCCAGACTGCGGTGCAGTTGCAGCGGCGCTTAGAGGCTGTGCCTGGTGTGAATCAGGTGTTCCTGGGGGGCGATCGCACAGAGGTCATTCAAATTCAGCTCGATCCTCTGCGATTGTCCCAGCTTGAGATCTCGCCCCAGTCTGTTGCATTAGCCATTCAGCAGGCCAATCAGGATGTCCCTTTAGATGAGCTAGAAAGCGATTTTATGGGGGGGCAACTGCGCTTCTATGGTCAGTTTCGTCAATTGGCGGATTTGCGCTCGCTGCCTATTGCTCGTTTGGGGAGTGGTGGTGCCAATAGCATCGCTAGGGGGGCAGGCTTGGCAAATCAAGGTCTTGGCTCAACCGGAAGGACAGTGCTACTGGGGGAAGTTGCATCGATAACGCGGGAGTTTGCTCAGGCGGATAGCTCGGTGTCGATCAGTCAGGATGGGGCAAGTTATCTACCTGCTGTCATGCTGCATCTGACGCGGGCTCCGGGTGAGGATTCGCCGCGATTGATTGAGGCTGTTTTGGCGGAGCTAGAGTCAGAAAAGACTGGAGGAGCTTGGCCCCAGGGGCTAGATTGCCGAGTGGTGTTTGATGAGTCTGAGCTGATTTGGTCTGAGCTGAGGGGGTTGGCCGGGAACGTTATACAGGCGGCGATCGCGGTGTTCATTATTTTGATGTTGACCCTGTCTTGGCGTGAGGGCGCGATCGCCAGCCTGGCCATTCCCCTAACCTTTCTCGGGGCTTTGGCGGTGTTGTGGTTGGTGGGTCAAACCCTCAACACCATTGTCTTAATGGGTATGATCCTGGCCCTAGGGCTCTTGGTGGATGTCTTTATTCTGATAATGGAGGGTATGCATGGAGCCATGCTAGAGGAGGGGCTCAGCTTTGAGCAGGCTGTCCTCCAGACCGTCAGTCACTATGCGTTTCCCACCTTGGCGGGACAGTTGACGACGATTCTGGCCATGGCTCCGCTGATGGGACTACAAGGCAAGCTGGGCAGTTTTATTCGCATTTTGCCCATTACAGTCATCATCTGCCTTTGTTTAAGTTTCTTGATTGCATTTTGCGTGGCATTACCCCTGTCTCGCTATTTGTTGGGGGGGAGCAATCGAAAGGGGAGACGTTTGATGCATCGCAAGCGCCCCATGGAACGCATGATGTTTAATTGTGCCCAATATTTTAGCCATTGGAGTCGCCGTTGGCTGTTGCGGAGTCGGTCTACAGCCATTGCCTGGGTCGGGGGAGCATTGGCAGTATGTGGCTTGTCGCTATTGTTGTGTAGCCAATTATCGATGGGTTTTTTCCCCCTGCCTGATGGACGCTTAGCGAGTATCAATTTGGAATTGCCCCCAGCGGCGACGCGAGCTGAGGCTGAGTCTGTAGCCTATGAAGTTGGTGAACTGTTACGGCAAAAGCCATTCTTTCAAACGGTGATCAAGGATGTGGGGCAGCATAGTAAGGCCGTGTCTCTTCAGGATTTTAGCCCCAGACTTGACAATGATTTGGTTGGCTTCTCGGTGGTCTTTAGACCCCAGGGGCAGTGGGATGCTGCGGGCGAATTTCGACGAGAGCGCTATTCCTTTGAATATCTTGAGGAGTTACGCGATGAATTGAATGCTTTGCTAGTGAATCATCCTGGGGTGACAGCGGTTCTTACGGGGGAGCAAACGGCTAGCTATGAAGAGCCGATTCAAATTGAACTTCAAGGAGAACGCACTGAGGTGCTACGGCAACTATCCGGTGAGGTTCAAGCTGCGCTACGGCGAATTGATGGGGTTCGTGATGTGCGGGATGACCAGGGAGCTTTGTTGCCCGATATCAAGCTATTACCCCAACGAGAGGCGCTAGATTTTTATGGCTTATCGGCGGCGGATTTGGCCCAGCAGGCTCGTTACTATACCAGTTCGACGGATGTGGGTGATTTTGTACCTTCTGGTGAGAGAGAGACTTTAGAGATGCTGTTGAGCACGGCTTGGCCCTCTCGCCAAGGGACGGTGGGTGGCCCAACTCGCCCTGAGGAGCTATTGACCATGCGCTTCTTTGGTCATGACCCCAGGCGATCGCCCATACCTGCTTCAGCGGTGGTGAAGATGGTTCGGGGGGAAATGCCGTTATCCATTCCCCGTAGAGCAGGACGGCGCACGGTGACGATCTTGGCGAAGGTGAACCAGGGGCAGACGGCCGGTGATGTGATGGCTCTGTTGGAACCGAATTTGCAGCAATTGCAGCGGTCTTGGCCAGCGGGCTATGGTTATCATCTGGCGGGCGAAGTAGAGGAACAGGCGGAGACTTTCGCCTCTGCTGGGCGAGCAATGATTTTGGCGATCTTGCTGGTCTTTTCGGTTTTGGTCTTACAATTCCAGTCCTTTCGCCAGCCGCTCATTATTTTGTTGTCGGTGCCCTTTGCTTTGGTAGGAGTTATTTGGGGATTCTATGGCTTCGACATTACGTTTTCCTTTCCGGCTTTTGTCGGTGTCATTGCCATGGTTGGCATTGTGGTGAACGATGCCATTGTTATGGTAGATACGATGAACCGTCACCGTGGGGAAGGGCTGCGGTTGCGAGAGGCGGCTTTGGTGGGGATAGGCGATCGCTTTCGCCCAATCCTGACGACGAGTTTGACGACGATTGTGAGTTTGATTCCGTTGGCGCTGACCAATCCAACTTGGATGCCGTTGGCGAGCGCGATTATTTTTGGTTTGATAGCGGCGACGGTGACAGCGTTGGTTATTATTCCTTGCCTGTATATCTTGCTGAGTCCTGATCAGTCTTTGAC
>CALECT010000026.1 GCA_937949725.1 uncultured Pseudanabaenaceae cyanobacterium | reverse complement strand
GCCACATCATGCATCAAGTCATGCATCCGATAGCTGCGCCGCCCATCCGCCAGCTTCACCCCCTGCAACAGCAGCGCCTTCGCACTAAACGTCCGCAAAATCGACCCCGCCTGGCGCGACGTCACCTGCCACAGCGTCGTCGCCATCTCCTGAGTCAGATTCACATCCTCTGGCACAATCCCCAGCCAGGCAAACTGCCGCAACTGTTCCACCGACAACTGCTTCAAACTCAAATTAAAACAAGCCGTCAGGCTATACTTCCGCCGCAGCGCATCATCGGGAATATCCTCCTGGCCATACAGGTCCAGCCCCTCCAGCCGCACCACCTCTGATTGAAAATCCTCAAACAGCTCCGCCCAGGTCACCCCCTCCTCAATCTGCGACGCCGCCAGCTCCAGCGCCAGCGGCAAATAGCCCACCCGCTCCGCAAAGGCCAGGGCCTGCTCCCGGTCCGCCTCCGTCAGCGCCTCACTCAGCTTCTGCGTCATCAGCTCCAGCGCCTGCTCCGGACTCATCACATCCAGACTGTACTTCTGCGCTTCCGGAATCCGTGCCTCCCGCGTCGTCACCATCACACAGCAACCAGTCCCCCCAACCCGAAACGGCACCAAATGCTCTGGATTCCAAACATCATCCACCACCAGCAGCGCCCGTTTGTCATACAACAGCGTCCGCAAATGATTCGACGCCGACTCGATCGCCGTCGGCTTATAGTCGTTATCCCCCAGCGCCTGAATCCACCCGCTCAGCAGCGGCAAAATATCCGGGTCCTGACCCAGCGTCGCCCACAAAATGCCATCCTCAAACCTGAGCTGCACATCCTCCTCATGGGCCAGCTTCGACGCCAGCACCGACTTCCCAATCCCACCCAAGCCATAGATCGCACTCACTACCAGCGTGCCAAACACCTTCGGGTCTTCGCTTAATAGCTGCGCCTTCACCTTGTCCTGATGGTCAGGCCGCTCCACAAAGTGATCCGGCAGCGGCGGCATCTGCAACGGTGCGTAAGACTGACGCCTCTTCGTCTCCGGTGGCTTTGGCTTCACATCCGCCATCGTCCCAGAGGTCAAAACGATTTG
Organism: uncultured Pseudanabaenaceae cyanobacterium; assembly: GCA_937949725.1. Taxonomy (GTDB): domain Bacteria; phylum Cyanobacteriota; class Cyanobacteriia; order PCC-9006; family JAAUQQ01; genus JAAUQQ01. The sequence goes on along the minus strand of CALECT010000026.1, from coordinate 49,848 downwards.
TCCCCCTGTGCTGTGACAGCGAAAGCCTTGAATCTTTCCCTTGAGCTTCTGCTCCAAGTGGTAAGTCAACGCCCCAGCCGTCACCTCAGCCCGATCAGAATGACTGGGATCTAGACCTTCTAGCAATGCCTGAGTCAGCACACTGTAGGGAGACTCCAACTCCTGAAAAGACTCCTCAAAATCCCGAGACGAGGTAATGAAATAGCGATCTCTCGCATTGCCCTGGCTACTCGTTAACTCACCAAAATTCAGTAACGTGCCACTGCTACAACAATCAAGCCAAATAATCTGCTGCCGAACCTCACTCTGCTCTAGCTGGCCTTTCAACCACTGCAAATCCACTCCATAGTCATCCTCTGGGTCTGCATCACTGGATGCTAAATAACCCTCTGTCGCACTCACAGGATTTTTCCAGCCATGCCCCGAAAAGTAGAGCAACGCTGTATCCGGCACCTGCTCACTCGATGGCGGATTGAGCAAAAGTTGAATTGCTTGGCGCAGCTCCTTTCGGCTGACCTTCTTCTCTGGATTGATGCTAGCTTGTGACCCATCAATCTTTTCAGGCAAGCGCTTCACCGTTGTGAACCGGCCATGCTTTTCCAGCATCTGCGCTACTGCCTCAGCATCTATCGCTGGGGCCGTCAGCGGAGCAAAGTTGTGATAGCTGTTAATCCCGACAACCAGGGCATCTCGACTCATGGGGGCAGCAGTTTCTGGACTCAACCGCTAGCATAAGCCGATCTACACAGATAGAGCTGAATGTTGGCAAAAAATTACACCCCAATGACGCGGGGAACGAGGATTTCGTGCGATTGTTAGGCATTCAACGTCAATGCTGACATGGCATGCGATGTCACTACCAGGGTATCGGGTCTTCCTTAATGTTCATGCCGTAATCAGGGTGGAGGCTACGAAACAGGCTTGGCCTTACAGTTAGTCTCCGTAGTGGCGACTTCTCCTCGATTCTCAGCTCCCACCAGCCTAACCTCCCCCTCAATACTCCGTCGCCAAGTCTGTGCCTCTGCCAAAGTAACCACTGCCTTAGAACGCTCCAGTTCCGCCACGGCAATCTCTTTTCTGCTCACCTGAGCCACCTCACCCCCCTCCACTTCAATCCACCCCGCCTCAGCCACCCGCCCCTGCAACGGCGCATCCGGCCCCTGGGGAATGCCCCCGCGCCCACTCGTTACAAAACTGCTCCTCGCCCCATCCGTCCGGCAGCCCTGGGCAATGCGATCGCTCGGATCAACCAAATTCCCAGGCAACTCTGCCAAGCCCCGACTCGGATCCACATCGGGCTGCTCCAGCACAATATTGCCCTGAATCCCCGTCTGGGAGCTGGCCGTAATGTCACTTTGGGGGCTGGGGCGATCGCGCACCACCAGTCCCACCAGCCCCTCTGTTGTAATACTCACATTGCCCCCACTCCCCGAAAAAGCATTGGCACTGATATCACTGTTCTCTTCCGGAATCGCGACAATCAAACCGCTATTGATAGTCACATTGCCGCCATTGCCCCCCGTCTGACTTGAGCCTGCCGTGGCAGAAATATTGCTGTTCTCTTGCAATAGCAACTGCTCCGGCACATTCAGATTGATATTGCCACCATCTTGAGAAAAAGATTCGCTGCGAATGCTTGCGCCTTGGGATAAGAAGAGCTTTGGGGTCGTAATCTCAATATCGCCAGCCGCCCCCAAATTGGCCAGCACCACTGGATTATCAACATCGCGGTCCAAAGGCTCCGCCGAGGTCGAAATTTCAGAATTTTCAATCGTCAGTTGCTCAGCCACCTCTAGCATAATGCTTCCCCCCGGCCCCGGCCCCCGAGTCTCACTAATAATCCCCAACCCCTGGAGCAACAAGCGGTTCGCTTTTACCAACAGGTCCCCACCTCGCTCTCCAGTGGGCTGATTGTTGAGACTAATACCCGCACCATCACGAATCACAATATCTGTTGCCGTCAAACTGACATTGCCGCCACGCCCCGTGCCCCTCGCCTCACTGCCAATGCCCGTCGGCTTCTGCCCTTCAAACAGCACGGTCTCGGCAATAATCTCCAGGCTACCGGCATCACCACTGCTGCGTTCAAAGGCATTGTTGGCGATGTTCGCCACGTTCCTCAGGATGAGGCTATCCGTTGTAATTTGGATCTGTCCACCCTGCCCTGCCCCTTGGGTTTCGGCCAGAATGCCCGCTTCGTTTTCCATCACAATCTGTCTCGCCGTAATCTCAATGCTCCCCGCATTACCCAACTGATCAAGCGTTGCCTGGGAAACATCGGGTGCGGCCTGATTCTCACGATCAATCACGCTGTCGGTGGTAATGCCCGAGAACTGACTAATGCTCAACTCACCGACATTAATAATCAACTGACCTGCATCTCCCGTACCGCTGGTATTACTGCTCAGGCCCACCTGATCCGCCAGCGTGAGTCGACCCAGAGCCGTCAACTGCACCTTGCCTCCCTGGCCCGAAGAACCCGGCTCGGCTTGGCTATTGATGGAGCTAAACCTAAAGATTTCCACTACAGGAGAATCGATAATCAGTCCACCAGCATCGCCTGGACCGAACGTTTTGTTGTTGATACCACTTTCCTGAAGCAGAGATAGGCGATCGCTGTTAATCAAGATCTCCGCAGAGCTGCCTTCACCAAAGGTATTACCATTAATCCCCCCTTGGTTGAGGGTAATCACCTCTGCATTGATCGTAATGGGCCGGGCCGAACTATCGCCCTTAACTTCACTAACAATGCCACCGCCATCAATCGCCAATAGACGAGTATTGACCGAGATCGAGGCGGCTTGACCATCACCATCCGCCAGGGTGTTAAAGCCACTATTGGGATTCAAATTAACTGCATTGGCATTGATGCTAATGCTTCCGGCATCGCTGCTGCCAAAGGCGTTGCGAGCAATGCCAGCCTCCTGGAGAGTGATAGTCGGAGCATTCAGGCTCGTCTCACCTGCGGGCAACGGTGCCGATGAATTGCTCTGGGCACCTGCACTCTCAAATAGAATTTGCCCCCCCGCTGTGGCAATAAAGTCTCCCCCTCGGGTCTCAATGCCGCCATTCTCAATCGTGATGTCACCTCCCCCATTGCCATCCGCATCGGCTTGGAGAATGACACTGAATGGAGCAGCCCCGTCCTGGGCATTGAGGCCAAAGTTACTCAGCTCAATATTGTTGTCTGCCTGGAGTGTCAGGCTGGCTGGCAAGTCGCTCGTCTTGCTAATGCCAAAGCCATCCGCTGTGATGTTGCCTTCTTGTTCGCCGGGACCACTGGTACTAATGATGATATTTGCCCCGGCATTGAGCTGGCTCTCCAGGTCGGGAATGTTGACGCTAGATTGATCGCCTGTTGCAGTGAAGCGTTGGGGATTGCCGGGGGCGATCGCAATATCCGTCTGGGTCTCATAGTTGAGCACTATATCGCGAGGGTCCAAGAGCCAGGTGCCCCCCGGTGCCAAAGCCAAGTCCAGGTTACTGACATTGAGCTGGCCAGCACTGGAGGTTTCGAGCAAACCGCCTTGATTGCCCAGAGCTGTCAGTGTTCCATGAACCTGACTACTGCTTTCTGACCAAACGATAATTTCACCCGGAATGCCAGCTTGCCCAGCTTGTTCTATTCCATTGGCGCTCAGCTTTGCTCCTGGGGCAATGTAAACCGCATCGCTTCCGGCCCAGGGGCCTGACTGAACGCTGCCTCCAACGTTAATCCTGCCGCCTCGTTGCCCCGATGCATCCATGACCGAGCCTGGTTCTAAAGCGATGCGATCGCCCAAAATCCTCACGCTCCCGCCAGCCTGGCGATGGCTCACATCCACAGCACCCGCTATCGTTACCGTTGCCTCTACACCTGGTGAACGGTTGTATTGCAAACTGATAATTTCCCCTGAGCCCCCCAGCTCAACTTCGCCGCCCGCTTCAACCCCGATCAGAGAAATCTCACCGCCCGGAGCCGTGAGGATTCCAGCTTGTTCCAATTGATTTGCTGCAAAAGTAAGACCTTTACCCGGCGCGACTTGCAATGCTGCTTGATTAACAATCCTGCCTGACCCAGACCCCAAGCTCAAACCCAAGGGTTGGCTAATGGACAACAGGGGAGATTCGGTCGCCGCAGTGCTGAAGCGAAATCCATCGGCAAAGTTCAAGCTTTCTGCAGTGCTGGCAATGAAGCTTCCGCCGAGCTCCAGTTGAGCATTCGGGCCAAAGCGAATGCCGTTGGGATTGAGCAAATAGAGGTTGGGATTGAGAGCGCCGCTTGCTTCTACGCCCAAGGTTCCGAGAATGTCAGAGCGATCGCGCCCGGTCACCCGCAGCAAAATATTCTCAATGGCTGGATTAGAAACCTGGAGAAAAACGCGATGACTCTCCGGCACACCAAACCGCTCAAAGCTATGGAACAGGTTTTGGGCTCGGGTTGCCCCACCCTGAATTGAAAACTGTTGATCGCCCTGGTCCACCACCAAGGAAGCCTCAGCTCCCAAGCTGCCATCGGGCTGGAGACCCCTAGGGTTTGCCCAAGCAGTTGGGCTCCAGTAAGCGATGACAACAGCGGTCGAAACACTGCCTACCAAGATGCAAGCTGGTCGGAAGTTAGGTCGTGAAAAGAAGGGAATCATGAGCGATCGCCAACCGTCTGAGGGTTTGAACCAATCGATAGCAATCATGAGAAAGCAGCACTAATGCCTTTAAAAATAACTCCGCCCCCCAGGAAGGGCCGGAGTTAAAGGAGTATTTATTTACCTGAACCTCGGTGATAGGTAAATACGGAGGTTAGACCATGACGAAATCGCGATTCATCAGAACGTTGGTGCTGTCCTGGACAATGGCGATGCGATCCTTGAAGCCACCCGCATCGGTGAAGTAGATCTCAGTATCCATCGCAGCAGTGCCAATCCCACCGACTGACTTCATTTCTAGGCTGTAAGCGCCTCCGCCCAGAGCTGCCGGATCACGCACTTCGATGCGGTCAAAGCTGAAGTCCCAAACCCAAGTTTGAGGGTCCCAATCTTGAATGACCGCATAGCCGTCACCTTCTTCCACGTAGGACACCCCCCAGTCACCGCCCAGGATGAAGCGGTCATTGCCGCTGCCGCCAATTAGAGTATCGAACTGGGGGACTGCTGATGCGGAGGTGCCAAAGCCGTTGAGGCGATCGCTGTTGTCACCACCGGACAATCGGTCATTGCCTAGGCCACCGACTAAGTTGTCGTTACCACTATTGCCATAGAGATAATCATCACTGCTTCCGCCGTAGACATTATCTTGACCACTTCCACCGTAGAGGAAATCATTACCTGCCTCACCATAGAGGTAGTCATTACCGCTACCGCCGCTGATGTAGCCATCATTGCCCGCACCGCCGTAGATGTAGTCAGTACCAGCATTGCCAGATAGATTTAAGTCATTACCGTTGCCACCAAAGATGCTGTCATCGCCCGCACCGCCAAAGGCAGTATCGCGGCCATCCCCACCAATCAGAACGTCATTTCCACCCACGGCGGAGTTGACATTTTCAAAGTCTCCGAAGAGGACATCATTGCCCTCTTCACCCCGCAGCCAGTCAATGCCGTCACCACCGATCATCCGGTCATTGCCAGTGCCGCCGTAGAGACTGTCATTGCCAGTGCCGCCGTCCATCTCGTCATTTCCAGCCTGGCCGTAGAGTCGGTCCTGCCCGCTATCGCCGAAGACGCGGTCTGCACCTGAGCCTGCATAAACCGTGTCATTGCCGTTGCCACCCCGGATGTAATCATCCCCAGCCTCATCGTGATAACTGGAGTAGCCGATGGTGTCATTACCATTGCCACCGTAGATGTTGTCGTTGCCAGCATCTCCGGTGAGGCCATCATCGCCATTGCCACCGTTGACGTAGTCATTGCCACTGCCACCGTAAAGGTAGTCGTTACCGTCACGACCGAAGAGCCAGTCACTACCGCCGTTGCCAAAAACAGTGTCGTCTCCAGCTAGGGCATCAATCCACTCGCCATTGGCGTTACCGAAAATAACATCGTTTCCGTTTGTAGGAGCCATAATTCAAGATCTCTTGTTTAGTGTGCGGCAGAGGTTTCTTTGAACCTCTGGAGCTACTACGGACTCTTGAACTCGGTTATGCAGTTTTACAGAAAAAAGATTTTTAGATTTGCCAAAGTCCTTGTCTAGAGCCAGTTCCCCACGAGAACATAGGGTGCCCAATAGGTGGGTCTGGCATAGTTGGGGTAGTCCCGCAGCAAGGTCACTTGGGCGCGACGCAGGGCCTCGGCTTTGGTCACATTACCCTGGGCCAGCTCCCGGTAAAACTCGCCAATAAGAATGCTGGTGGAGCGATCGCCAATGTTCCACAGCGAAGCCAAAGTACTCCTGGCCCCTGCTCGCACCGCCACCCCGGCTAGCCCTAACGTTGCTCGGTTATCTCCCACTGCGGTTTGGCAAGCACTTAACACCAATAGCTCAATGGGATTGTCTTGACTGGTCTCCCGCTGACGCAGCAAATCATCAAACTGATTGACGTTAATAGGACCATCGGCAGCTAGGACAAAGGTGTCTTCTGCGCGGGAGCTGAACTGGCCATGGGTAGCGAGGTGCAAGACATTGAATGGATTATTTCTAACGCTGGCAGCCAGTTGAGATTGGGTAAAGTCTTGGTTAAGCAACTGCTTGGTTTGGCCTTTGCCCTGGGCGATCGTGGCGTTGATTAGGGCAAGTTCCCCCGGCACTTCTGGCAGGGGCGGAAACTGGCGGTATTCGACCGGGACCTCCGCTAAACCTGCGGCCAGCACGCCCAACTCTTGAGGGGCGAGGGGCCTAGGATCGAGCAGTTGTAAGCCCAGGCTTAGGGCGACCGCATATTTCTCGACGAGGTATTGCTCACCGTCGTAAAGCGCTGCCATGGGCAGACTGCGCAGCGGGCCATCCAGCACGAAAACCAAGGTGTCTACTGGTAGTTCTTGGCCTTCGAGTTGTGATTCCAAAGGCTCAACCAGCCATTGATGCAGGGTCTGGCTCAGCTCCTGAACTTCCAGGGTTTCATCGGGTTCCAGCAGGGCCTCCTGCAATTCCAAGGCCAGGGCTTCAATCTCGGATTGCGACTGATTAATGCTATAGCGCTGCAAGGGCTGCCGGGGGATTTTGGCAATCACCTCCATGCGGTCATCCAAAATAATCGGATAAATCACAGCGGCGGTGGGATTGTCCTGGTCCACCACTTGATCAATGGCGACGCTCTGGGCATCCAAACAAGCTTCGCGGAAAAAGTTATCCAGCTCCGCCAGTTGCAGCGCCTCAATTCGCTGGCGGGCTTTATCCAGATTTTTCCGATCGTCGGGATCTGCCTCCAGCAATAGCGCTACAGATTCCCGGTAAACCGGTTCGACGCTTTCGCGGAAGGAGAATTGCACGTCGCGGTTGACGGCGGTGAGGTCGCCGCGCAGAATTTCGAGATCGGCGATCGCTCGGTCATAGGCGATGATCGCATCCCCGAATTGCCATTCTTGCTTCAGCAACTGTCCTAGCTGCCAATTCCAGCGATAGGCGATTTCCGGCGCATTGCTCGACTGAGCCAACTCCAGCGCCTGGCGCGTTAGCATCAGTGCATCAGTGATTTGCCCCTGTTGTTGATAGAGACTACCAAGGTAACCCAGGGCATAGGATTGGCTGCGCAAGTCCTTGGCTGCTTGGGCCTCGCGATGAGCTTGCTGAAGCACTTGCTGGGCCAAATCTTGTTGACCTGGCAACTGAGCTAGGCTGTTTCCAAATTTGAGTTGGGCATTGCGATTGCTCTGCAAGCTTCCGTAGGAATCGCTAACTCCAGTCTTGGCCAGGTTTTGCTGAATCAGCGGAATCATATCCGCTGCTGCCTTGTCGTTCTTGCTCACCCGCAGGCTGAACTGATTAATTTGTCCCTGGAGTTGTTGGTTGCTATTGGTGGCAGTGGCGATCGCTTGTTCGTAATAACGCAGCGCCTCGCCCAGGTCGTTTTGAGCCGCAGCACCGTTCCCCAGGCTGAGGGCAATGCTGCTTTCCTCGCTCGCTAAGTCAAGCTTTTGAGCCAAGGCTAGCCCTTCCAATAGCAGCGGTTTTGCCTGTTGGCCATCACCCACCAGTTGCAGCGAATCCCCCAGGGCCTGGAGTTGCATTACCTTTTCGGGGCCATCGGGCTGAGATTGCAGGCGATCGCTCACCGCTTCCAGCCGCTGCAAAGCTCGACGGTAAAAGCCTAACCGCTGTAAAGCCTGGGCCTGGGCAATGCGACTCCGGTTCATATCCGCACTACGCTGGAGCTGTTCGTAGCGCTTTTCTGCCGATTCCCAACTGCTTAAAGCCTGTTCTGCTTTGCCTTGACTGAGTTCTAGCTGACCCCGCAGGCTGAGCAGATCGGCGGTGACGTGAGTGCGATCGCTCAGCTCACGGGTTAATTGGAGGGCTTGGGTGACTGTGGCGATCGCAGCTTGAGACTCTCCCAACTGATTTTGCAGCAATGCCAAGTTACCCAGTGCTGCCGCTCGCTGAATGGAACGGGGCTCTAAATCAGCGATTTCTCCTTGCAATGCTGACAAGGCTTCGCTGTAGCGGCCCTGTTCGTAAAGAGATCGGCTGATGGCTTGGGCTAGAAAGTTGTGAGGAGTATGGCCGTCGGCACTGGAATTCACCTCAGTCCCGGTTATTGGATCGGACTGAAACGCCAAATCGTTCCATCGCTCAGGGCTCAATTGACCTAATTGGCCAGTGGCTATGTCCGTTCCCATGGCCAGAGTATTGCTGCCACCCAAGCCAACCAACAGGCCAATTCCACCAGCTACAGCGACAGAATTGAATCGCCAAAGCCCCGCTTTTCTCGCCATTTTCCATGCCCTGCCTGAGTTACAGCATCATCAAGCCAGACCCTATGTGTCCAGCCTTCGCTATATGCCTATTCTGACGCTGGGCCGAAAAACAGTAGAGCTTGTTCTTGGTTCTTGATGTTTATGGCTGGAGTTGTGGTCTGTAACTTGAGTGCGACAAATTTACGATTGGCTTGGCTCTGCCGCCGTGAGTTAAAGTTCACGGCTAAAAGCTCAAGTCCGTTTTAACGGACTGAACAGCCTACCCGCGAGGGTTTTAGGCCACTTTAGTGGGCTTTCGCTCTGAGGCTGGGAATTTATTCCTAGCTGCTTCGCAAGTGCTTTTTCGAGCTGTCGAACTCAGGTTGTCTTGAGGGACTAAGGCGTTAGTGCAGTCTCTTCAAAATGTTCCAATCGCTTCAGCACTTCTAGGGCTGAGTCATAGGCATCGCGGGATAGCTCACTGCGTTCCTGGTCGGTTTCAACCAAATTGTCGGCTAGCAGTCCTAGGGAGCCAACCATTGCCGTCATGATCGATCGCGTTTCATAGGACATGGGCACTAGCTTAAGGCGATCAATCACGGCCTGCTCAGCCTGGCGGGAGATTGCATCTTTATCTAAATCCTCAGTCTTAACTTTGGGTTCAGTCTCAGCCTCTTCTTGCTTCGCCGCCTGCATATTATGCAGCTCGCTGTAGAGGCCACCCTTTTCCAGTAGCTCATCGTGGTTACCCAACTCAACAACTCTGCCCTTGTCTAGCACTGCAATTTGATCAGCCTTGCGCACGGTTGAGAGGCGGTGGGCGATGACGAGAGTGGTGCGTTCTTTGCTTAGCTCATCGATCGCGGCTTGAACCAATCGCTCCGACACCGTATCCAATGCGCTAGTTGCTTCGTCAAGAATCAAGATCTCGGGGTCTTGTACCAGGGCGCGGGCAATGGCGAGGCGCTGGCGCTGGCCACCAGATAGCATAATGCCGCGATCGCCCACGATGGTATCCAAACCTTCGCTCATCTCCTGCACAAAGTCATAGGCATTGGCCTGGCGCAAGGCTGCGTTGATTTCCTCATCCGTTGCTTCGGGCCGACCGTAGGCCAGGTTGTAGCGCACGGTGTTGTTGAACAGGAAGGTCTCCTGGCTGACGATGCCGATGGTGCGGCGGAAGGAGGCGATGTCGTAGTCCCGTAGGTCGCGATCGTTGATGATAATTTGGCCGCCGCTGGGGTCGTAGAAGCGAGGCAGCAGCTCCGCTAGGGTGGACTTGCCCGCGCCGGAGGAACCCACCAAGGCCAGAGTCGTGCCCCTAGGCAGGGTTAAATCAATGCCGCGTAAGACTAAATCATCGCCACCGGGATAGCCGAAATGGAGGTTTTGGAATTCGATGTCGCTTTGTAGGCCAGGGTAGGCCTCATTTTTGCGGGGCATGAAGCTTTTGTTATCGCGGCGGAGCATGTCGTTGACGACTTCTACGGGAGAAGAAGACATGGCTAGGACATCTCTCGCCGTATTGATCTGGCTGATGTAGGGCAACATGCGGAAGATCAAAATCATGTAGAGCGGCAGAATCGTTGCCAGCAGCTCTAAGTTGTTTGCAAAGATGGCGCGGCTAATAAAGACGATCGCAAACAGCGCCACAATATTGAAAAATTCCGCCAGGGGACCAATCACCCCGGTATTGGCCTTAGCCCGGAAATCGATCCGTTCCCGCTCTTTGATTAAGCCAATAAAGCGCTTATGCTCCCGGCCTTCATTGCCCGTTGCCCGCACCAGTCGCATGCCGCCAATGAGTTCCACTAGGCCACTGGAATAACGATTGTTGACTAGGGACAGTTGCTTACCAAACCGCTTGGAGTTGATGATCAAGCCACGGTTAATCAGGATAGACATTGGGAAAATCAGTACGGTGGCGATACTGATTGCTGGGGAAATGGAAATCAAAATTCCTAGAAATACCAGAACCGTTGAGGCTGCGACAAACAGTTGAACAGCTCCGGTGATGGCCAGGGTGGCCCGATTCATTTCTCCGCCCAGGCGGTTCATTAAGTCCCCAACTCGCATCTTGGCGAAGTAGTCCACATCCACGTCGAGGATAAGGTTGATGCCTCGCTCTTGAAAGTCTGAGGTAACGCGGCGGGCGAGGGTGGTGGAAACCAGGGTGCTGCCGTAGTTGGTGGCACTCTTGAGGAAGATGAGTAAAATAATCGCACCAGTCATGACCTGGATGCGGTGGTCACTGCCGATCGCATCAAAGGGTGCCAAAATCTTTTCCAACAGTGGTGGCCCACCGTCCAGGCTCGAATCTTGACCAATCAATGACAGCAGCACTGGCACAATCAGCGTGGTGCCCACGCCGTTGAACACTGCGCCCGAGAGGCCCAGCACAATGCTAGCCGCAATCCGCAAGGGATACTTTTTCGCAACGCTAGTCAGGAGTTGATTAGAGGAGGAGGCCATGGATTGCAGAGGAAAGGGCTTGAAGGAACGAGTTGAAAGGCGGGCTAGTGATGCAATTCATTGCCTATGCTGGGCAAGGGGCGAGAAATCTGCCGGGAAGGGCCATGTCAATGGCTTGTCAATGGCTTCCGTCGGCGAAGTCTGAGTGTCAGGTTTTCACGGGTAAGATCTCCGCCAGCGTGCGAGCCATAGCCTCAATGCTGTAATGCTCGACGCATCGCTTACGGGCTCGCAGACCTCGGCTGTTCGCGGCATCTAAATCACTGAAGATGGCTTCAATACCTGCTGCTAGCTGGGTCGGATTGCTCGGGTCTGCCAGCTCCCCCGTGTCATCAACAATTCGAGGAATATCGCCCACCCGCGTCGCCAAAATTGGCTTTGCCATGGCCATGCCATCGGTGAGCTTGAGCGGGAACTGGGCCTGGGCGGCGGGGACATCTTGTTGGGGGACAACCACGGCATGGGCCGCGCTGATGATCTCTGGCATTTGGCTATAGGGCACCTTGGGAATTTTGATAATCCACTTGCCCCAGCGTTCCATCAGTTGCTGATCGTACTGGTCGTAGGGACTGCCACCAACGATGACGAGGCGCAGGTCGGGCCAGTTGAGCTGGTCCATGGCACTGAGAATGTCTTCGACGCCTTTGTAGGGGCGAGGGGCACCGGGGAACATCAGGGTGCGGAAGCCGGTGAGGTTGAAGCGATCGCGACTCTCTTCCGCAATGTAATTCGCCGGATTAAAGGCATGGATGTTTTTGCCATTGGGAATATAAGTTCCCCCAAAGCGGTTCTGCAAAAACTGGTTATGGGTCGTCACATGGTCCGCTCGACCAATCAGCTTCTCCATCTGCTTGAGATAGGCCGGGTAGTCTGGTTCCCGCAGAGCACAGTCGGAGCGCAGGTCGCGGATGAACTGGCGTGGGCTAGCCTTGTAGCGATAGGTATCGCCGCCATGCCAGCTCAGCTCCCAGTCATCAATGTCGAGAAACAGCGGTGTCTTGTGGCGGAAGCGGTGGGCTAGACCTAAGCCGAAGCTGGTGGGCTTGGGCTTGTAAGCATAGAGCAGGTCAGCGGGCTCGTCCTTGAGTGCCTTGAGGAACTGTCGAGCGGAGCTGAAGAAATTGGGGTAAATCCCACCGGGGATTTGCTGGATGGGTAATTGTTCGGAGCTTTTAAGGTTGCCGCTGCCATCGGCATTGAAGCCCAGGATTTTGACTTTATGGCCCAGGCTGTGGAGGGCCTTAGTGAGGAGAAAAGGCCGCACGGCATCGCCCCAGCGTCCGGCTCCGCGATCGGAGAGGTCACTAACTAGGATGGTGACATTGAGAGGGCGAGTACTGGAAGGCTGGGCGTTCAAGGCTGGGGCTCCTCGCGGGGCGGGGGATGAATACCTATCACTAGTGAGTATTCCCGCGAAGGAGGCTGCAAACGCAGTGGAAGAGAGGGTTTTGCGATCATGCTGTACAAGCGCCTGAGCTGGATACAGCTTCCCACTAACCTCTTACGTTAGCGGTGGTTTCTGTCCGGGAGCAAAGCCTATATTTGTGGTTTGTACGGAGAGATTTAGTCTGCAGAAACTCCTGCTCTTAGATTTTGCTATCTTGCCCTCTCGTGCTTATTTCAGTGCTGTCAAAATGGCATGAATTGACAGCTTAATACATGGAAAGCCTTGGGATTTAATTGGCTCAGATTCCTGAAAATAACGAGGTGCAGCATACTCACCCTCAATCAAGTCATGAACCCAAATCGTTGGTGTTTTAGGCGAACCAATATAGCGAACACCACCTAAAGCTCGATAATCAATAATCCAATATTCGGGAATGCCTAGCTTTTCATACTCTGCTAGCTTCGTCAGATAATCATCCTGCCAATTGGTGCTGACTACTTCAACAACTAATTTGGCTGACTCACCTCTAGAAATACTAGAGTGCTTTTTCCAATAAGGGTCATTTTGTAGCGCAGCTTTATCCAGAACGATAATGTCAGGCAAGTAGCCTTCGCCGTCTCGCTTTGGCTTGACTAAGCACGTCTGGGGAATAAACCAAGGCTCATTTAGGCGATCTAGTTCAATATCCAGCTTTCTCCGGGTGAAGCCGATGACTTCTTCATGGGGACCAATCGGTCGCATAGGATAGATAGCTCCGTTGCGCAGCTCATAGCGATCGCCGTCTTCTGGGTACAGCGCCAAAAAATCATCAAATGTTAGTCGGCTAGGAGCAGCTTGAACCATGGCAAAAGGCTTCCACAGCGGTCTTCTTTATTCTATTGCTTAAACCCGTGGGCGATGCTTTTTCTGGGTAAAGCCTGTCATCCGATAAAGGCTTAAGCTAAGCAGTAGCTCTGTCTGCCATCTCCGCTTTTCCGCGCTCTCCATGCAAATCCACCGTATTCCAGTCCTTTCCGACAACTATGTCTTTCTACTTCATGATGCTGCAACCGATACAGCAGCCGTGGTAGACCCAGCCGTAGCGAAGCCTGTGTTGTCGAAGCTAGAGGAACTAGGTGCGGGGTTAGTTGCTATTTTCAATACTCACCACCACAGTGACCATGTGGGAGGTAATCGCAAGCTGCTCCAGCGTTTTCCTGAGGCCGTAGTCTATGCAGGAGCGGAGGACCGGGGGCGGATTCCGGGACAGCAGGTGGAGTTGAGTGAAGGCGATCGCGTTACCTTTGGCGATCGTACCGCCCAAGTCTTTTTCATTCCTGGCCACACAAGAGGCCACATTGCTTACTACTTCCCCCCGATTGCTGAGGACAAAGCCGGAGAACTTTTCTGCGGTGACACGATTTTTGCAGGGGGCTGTGGGCGATTATTTGAAGGGACCCCTGCCCAAATGGTGGATTCCATCGGCAAATTACGACAACTGCCAGACAATACCCGAGTCTGGTGCGCCCACGAGTACACGCTGAGCAATCTCAAGTTTGCAATCACCGTAGAGCCGGGCAATGGAGATTTGCAGGCTCGGTTTAAGCAAGTACAGCAAGCGAGGCAGCGGGATGAGGCGACGGTGCCATCGCTGCTGGGCTTGGAAAAAAGCACCAATCCGTTTTTGCGCTGGGATCAGCCAACGGTGATGGCTGCCATGGGCCAATCCGGAGAAAGGGGAGATGAGGTGCGATCGTTTGGGATACTTCGCGGTAAGAAGGATTTATTTTAACCAGGGCTGCTAGGCAGCAGTAGGAGCTGATTGTTGAAGGATCGGCGTCGGAATTTCACGCTCGATTGCAATGCCCGTCTCTAGGCTGTCGCGATCGACGGTGTCTGGTAAGTCTTCCTCTGCCAAGGTATAGCCCACCGCCACACTGCGATACCTAATGTTTTCTTCCTCGGCATAGCTGTTGAGCTTTTCTAGAGCGTCATGCTCATTGTGGGCCCAAGCGTAAAAATAAAACTGGGGCAATGGACGGATTGCCTCGTCATCAACGCTATAGGAGATTCGATAGACAGACTGCTTGAGTTTCATAATTAACCGTTCTAATTGATACGGTCTGAATCCGGGAATTTGCAGTGTTACTTTAATGAAGAATATATGTTGAATAGCAGAAGTAACATCCGCCTTAATGCTTGCTGATACAGGTTTTAAGATTTCTCTCTTGAATTAGACTTTGGGCAATCACTGCCAAGCCTCATTGCAGATACCTGTTATTTTTGAACCCAAATTACGGGTAATGTTTCAATTTCTTTCTCATGGAGATATGAGGGAGCCCGGTTGCTCTAGAAGCAAAGATGCCGCCAATGGATTGAAACCCTTGCTTTTCATAGAATCCCGCTGGGTTCACGCGTGCATTTAAGCTCAGCGATCGCCCACCGCGCTGCCGAGCTTCGTTGACCAAACTTTGCAAAACTCGCCTGCCCAAGCCCTGACCTTGCCAAGTGGGCTCCACAGCCATTTGATAAATCTGGAAATTGTTACCAGCCTGGGACAGCCGCCCGTAAGCCAACACTGAACCATTCTGCTGCATGACAACATGCAAGTCCTGGGCATCCTCGCTCGGCTGAACGATGCTCTCAGCAATGCCATGGGGCTGATAAAACAATCGGTACCGCAGTTTAGCCGCAGCCCAATAGGCCTCGCTGCCGTAGACAACGAACTCTAGCGCCATCGCTTCTATCCCTGGAGACCACGGACATAATCCTGAGTCAGCGGATGCTGAGGTGCCTCAAAAATCTGAGTCGTTGCGCCCAGCTCAATCAGCTTCCCGCCCGCTGTTTCAGTCCAAAACACAGCCGTCTGATCTGCCAAACGCTTTGCCTGGGCTAGATTATGGGTGACGATCGCCACGGTATACCGCCCCCGCATTCCCAGCACCAGCTCCTCGACTCGGCGACTGGAAATCGGATCCAGGGCACTACAAGGCTCATCCATCAGCAACACTTCTGGTTGCAACACCAACGCCCTCGCAAGACAGAGCCGCTGCTGTTGCCCGCCTGAAAGCTGAAGTGCCGATGACCTCAAGCGGTCCTTAACCTCATCCCAGAGCCCCACTTCCTGTAAGGCCAGCTCTATCCGCTGCTGCTGTTCCGCTCGTTGCTTGATGCCATGCTCCGCCAGGGGAAAGGCCAGGTTCTTCCAAATGGAGAGGGGAAAGGGGTTGGGCTTTTGTAAAATCATGCCCACCCGGCGGCGCAGGCGGGTTGTATCCAGCTTGGGGTGTAATAGATCCCAATTGCCCCAGCTTAGCCGCCCTGTTACCTCAGCTTCTGGTACTAGGTCTGTTAGCCGATTGAGGCACATCAAAAAACTGCTCTTGCCGCAGCCCGAGGGACCGACGATCGCCGTAATCTCACCTGCTCCAAGACCTAAGCTCACTTCTGAAAAGGCTATTGTCTTGCCATAGTGCAAGCTTAAGCTATCCGCCTGAATCAGCTCAGCAACCGCCTGGGTATGGGAAGCCTCTGGGTGTTCAGTTTGAGAGTAGGTATCCAAAGCGGTCATAACATGAAAGCAGGGAAACAAAAATATCTGAGCAGTCGTTCTAGCAGGGCACGAATTGCGGCTTGCTTCGCTCCTTCCCAATACTATTGGAAAGCCGAACGCCCTTACAGGCCCAGTTGATACCGCTGGGCGACCCAACTGGCAAAGCTATTAATTACGATTAGCAGCAGAATCAAGACAAGGGCTGAACCGTAGGCTTGTTGCTCTCCCCCTGGAACATTCATGGAGAGGTCGAAAATGTGAATGGAGAGCGATCGCCCCGAATCCCAAACTGACCCCGGCATCCGATCCACATAGCCACTGGTGAAAATCAGCGCCGCCGTTTCGGCCATGGCACGACCAATGCCTAGCACCAGCCCCACCACCAGCCCCGGCATTGCCGATGGCAAGAGCACCTGTTGCAATGTTCCCCAGCGCGACAGTCCCAGGGATGCCGCTCCCAAGCGATAGCCATCAGGCACAGCTCGAAAGCCTTCTTCCGCTGCTCGGATCAGGATGGGCAGGACCATGCAGGCCAGGGTTAAGCCACCGGAGAGAATTGAAAAGCCCAGCCCCAGCCGCTGGACAAAAAAGGCATAGCCAAACAGACCAAACACAATCGATGGGACGCCCGCCAAAATATCCAAGCTGCGGCGTACCCAGCGGCTAAATTGAGGATTACCCCGCGCAAACTCCGCCAAAAATATGGCCGTGCCAACCCCTAGAGGAATGGAAACGCTGAGGCAAACCAGCAGAATTAGCCCAGTGGAAACAAGGATGGAGTTGATGCCGCCGTCTCGTCCCGCATTGGCTGGAGCTGTGGTGAGGAACTCCCAGGAAAGTTGGCCCAGGCCATGCCAGAGGATGTCTAGAAGGATGCAACAGAAGGTCGCAGTGATGAGGGTGGCAATTGTCCAGATGGCGATCGCCGCCCAATCAAGCCCAGGTTTAGAAGAAGGAGTTTGCATTCATTTAGTTGCTTAAACATCTTTTGGACATCATTAGCAATCGCTAAGACTGGGCTTGGCCTGCGGCGACGGGCTAAAGTCCGCCGCTAAGAGCTCAAGTCTGTTTCAACAGACTGAACAGCCTGCGAGTTAGGATTGCAGCCCGTTTCAACGGGCTTTCGCTTTGAGCCGTGGGATTTATCCCACGGCATGCAGGAGCTAAAACCACCAATCTGCCCATGTCTTAAGGCACCGCCTCCCGCCCAAACACAATCTCCGCCAACGCGATCAACCCTGCCACCAAGGCCAGCAAAACCACCCCACTAACAAACAAAGCCGAGCGATGCAAATCCAACGCATAGGCCATCTCTAAGGCAATATTCGCCGTCAATGTCCGTACGGGGGCAAACAGGCTATCCGGTACCTGCACCACATTGCCGCAAACCATTAGTACTGCCATGGTCTCTCCCAATGCTCGACCTGTTGCCAAGACAACTCCTGTGCCCAGGCCAGATCGCGCCGCAGGCAGCATTACCCGCCACACCATGCCCCAGCGAGAAAAACCCAAGGCCTCAGTACCTTGGCGATAGCTGGGTGGAACCTGCTCAAAGCTGGCATCAGCCGTAAGGGCAATGGTGGGCAAAATCATCAAGGCTAGGATAATGACCCCGGCTAATAAGCTAGGCCCCGGTGGATGCAATTTGCCAATCAGGGGCACGAGAGTAACCAAGCCCCAGAAGCCGTAAACCACAGAAGGAATTCCGGCCAAGAGTTCAATTAATCGACGGTAGAGACTGGCAAGCAGCGGTGGCGCGTAGAATTGGCAAAACACGGCAGAGCCCAGCCCGAGAGGAATCGCCAGGCTAACGGCTCCCAGGCTGACGAGTAGCGTCCCCACCAGCATGGGCCAAAGGTTGTAGAGCCCTTCAGTCGGATTCCAAGATGTATCTGCAACAAAGGAGCTGATGCCGACCTGGGCGATCGCAGGCCAGGCTTCTGCCACCACAAAGCAGGCGATCCAGAGCAGCAGAGTGGCGGCGATCGCCGCCACTCCCCTCAATCCCCCAACCAATGCCCCATCAATTTGCCGTTGCCTCAGACTGTGTTTGCGCGAGGCTGCTGCTGACGGGGACGAAGTTTTGGGCGCGAACAATGTCATGGACCTGCTCGGATTGGGCAAAGTTGATGAAGTCTTGGGTCAAGCCCATTGGGGGCTCAGTGACCACTAGGGTCAAGGGTCGCGACAGGGGAAAGCTGCCATCCTGAACGGTCTCAGTTGTGGCAGCAATTTTATCCACCGGCAAGAGCTTGATCGGGCTTCCCTGGGCGATATCGTACTCCGCTGCTCCAATGGAAACGTAGCCGAGGGCATTGGGATTTCCGGCCACGGTCTTAATGCCTTGCTGGTTGTCGCCAATGACGACATCGGCCTGCACTTCGCTGTTTTCCAGCTCAAAGTATTTGAGGAATAGTTCCAGAGTGGAGCGGCCCTCGGCTTTATTCACCACCGTAATCGGGGCATTATTTCCCCCCACGGCTTGCCAGGCATCTACCTCGCCTTTATAAATATCGACGACTTGTTGATCGCTGATCGCTTGAACGGGATTGTCCCCATGGACAATCAGGCCAATGCCATCCTTGGCAATGACAAATCCTTGGAACTCGCCTTCTTCTTCGGCCTTAAGACCTCGGGAAATCATGCCGATGTCGGCCAGACCTTGACTGGCATCGGCCAGCCCTCGGGAAGATCCGCCCGTTTGCACATCGATGCGGATGCCAGGATTCTCGGCTTCGTAGCGTTTGGCAATTTCACCGATCAGGGGAGCAACGGTGCTGGAGCCGGTTAGCGTCAGCTTTTGGTCCGCTGATGACCCGGAGCTACAAGCGGTGAGCAACAGGCTGAAGCCCATGCCCAGCAGCAGGTTGCGCCGAGTTGAATTGAGGAACAAGGATTGAAAGGGATGGGTCACGGCAGGTATGGCTCTGTCGTCAAAAAGGGAGATTAGTTAAACAGATGTCTGATGGGCGCTCAGTGAGCTGACAACATACGAGGCATATTCGTCGGTAGGCACCTGAGCAGACTCTTGCACCCTATGGTTTTTAACTTAGATTTAACTGAGATTTAACCTCTGCCTAGCTTAGAACTGTGGCTCCTGGGGCGGGGGATTCTAGCAATTTTTGCAACAAATCGGCATTACTTTCATTGGGTTGGGCGTCCTTCTGCATGAACTCTTGATGCGCTGTACATTAAGCAAACAAGTTTCGTTTTCGAGCCACGCCGTTGATGCCCATCTGATGACGACCCGGTCTGGGTTTGACAGATTCTGGGTTTTCCTAAGGGTTTGGCTACAGCGATCGCAGCCTTCATCTGTCAGCAAATTACCATGCCTCAACTCCGCCAAACCTGGGATAACCAACAGTTCTTTCGTGGTAGCGATGACCCGGCGATCGTCACCACTATCGAACAACTCCAGGCTGACATCGCGAAGTTAGAGGCTTCCTGCAGGATCTTCAGCGACCTAATTGCCACCGCAGACCGCTTGCCTGAAAGCGATTTTCCAGACCTCATCTCTAAGCTCAAGCAGATCCACGGTCAGGAGATCAGCATCCTCGAACGCCTCGGCAACGTGCGCACCTTTATTTCATCCATTCTCAGCGTCGATTCTCAAGATGCCCAGGCCAATACTTGGATGCCCAAGCTTCAGCAAGTGGGAGCGACCCTGTCCCAAGCTAGTACGCCCCTGGATGTTTTTCTCGTCAGGGTTAGCGATGGGTTTATCACCCAACTCCTAGCTGAACCGGAGCTGGAAGAACGCAGTTTTTCCATTTCCCATGCTCGCCGCCTTAAGGACCAGCTGCTCAGCGTTTCCGAAGAGAAGCTAATTACGGGCCTGGGCGTTACTGGTCTCCAGGGCTGGGGCAATCTCTATGACGACCTGGCGGGCAGCTTGAAGTGCGAGGTGGAAGGTGAAACCGTGGGTCTCGCCAAGGCTGCAAACCTGGTTAGCAGTGCCAACCGTGAGACTCGCGAAGCTGCCTGGACCGCAATCCGCAGCGCCTGGTCCACCCGCGAAGATTCCGTGGCCAGCATCCTCAACGCCATTAATGGCTGGCGCTTAGAAGAAACTGCCCAGCGCAGCCACATCCGCGAACTGCATTACCTGGACAAAAGCTGCCACCAGAGCCGGATTGAGCGGGAGACCCTCAATGCCTTGATGGACCAGACCTATGAGCATCGCTCCATTGGTCAGCGCGCCCTTAAGGCGATGGGGGACGCACTGAAGATTAAGCAAATGGCCCCTTGGGATTTGTTTGCGCCTGCGCCTTCTGCAGGGGGAGAGGAGGCTGCTAAATCTCAAACAGCCATTCCTTTTGAAGACGCCATCCAATTAATTGCCAAAGCCTTCAGCCGCCTCACCCCCGCCATGGGCGATTTCGCCGTGATGATGGCCGAGAAAGGCTGGATCGATGGTGCTCCCACCCCCAATCGCACCACCGGAGCTTACTGCACCAGCTTCCGCAGCCCCCGTGAGCCCCGAATCTTCCTCACCTACGAGGGCACAATGAATAACGTCATGACCCTGGCCCACGAGCTGGGCCATGCCTGGCATAACTGGGTCATGCGCGACCTACCCATGATGAAGACTTGGTACTCGATGACCCTGGCCGAAACCGCCAGCATCTTCGCTGAAACCCTAGTGCGGGATGCCCTGCTGAAGGAAGCTAAAGACCCATCTCAACAATTGGAAATTGCCTGGCAAAATGCCGATAGTGCTGCCGTTTTCCTGCTAAATATTCCAGCCCGGTTTGAGTTCGAAAAGCGCTTAGTGGAAGCCCGCAAGCAAGGCTATGTCATTGCCGATAAGCTCAAGCCGATGATGGCGGGTAGTTGGCAGCATTGGTATGAAGATAGCCTGTCGGAATATGACGATCTGTTCTGGGCCAGTAAGCTGCATTTCTCCATTGCTAGCCTGGGCTTCTATAACTATCCCTACCTCTTTGGCTATTTGTTTAGCCTGGGCATCTATGCCCAGCAGGAAAAATACGGTATTGATTTCAATAATTTATACACAGAACTACTCAGGGGAACGGGTAGCATGACGGCTGAGGAAGTGGTGATGCTGCATCTCCAACAGGACATTCGCAAGCCGCAGTTTTGGCAGGATAGCTTGATGATTGTGGATGATTCCGTTAAGCAATTTGAGCAATTGGTGGCGCAGCAAGGCGCTAGACAGACCGCTTAATCTATAGCGATCGCTAGAAAGGATAGATAGACAACCTGTAAATAACAAAACATTACAGTGACTCAGGTCTGCTCTTAGCGGGTAGATACGCAGCCCTATAATCAGCTCTCAGCAGGAAGCGATATGGGAGTAAAGAATATAACTATCTATCTTGCTGGACTCCGAAGGTTTCAGGTTGAGAAATGAGGCGGCACTATTGGGCAACGGGAGCCATCGCAGCATTTCTGGTCCTGTTCTGGTCCTGTATAGCCCCTTTCCTGGGAGGATTTTTGTTCGTGGGCTTCCAGTCAGCCCATGCAGCTTCGCCATTGGTCAAAATTCAAGCTTCAAGTCGTCAGGCTCCAAGCCATCGAGTGATTCTGCAAGAGCAGTTCGGCAAATCAAGAGGTTTCCAGGCAGTCGGTAATCCTTTGGAGCCGGGGATATTGGCTTATGCAGAGGGTCGCTATGCTGAGGCTGTTGCTCAATTCGATCAGGCTACCAGTGCATTCAGCCAGTCCGGTTTGATTTTGGAACAGGCCCAAGCCCTGAGTTATTTGTCTCTGGGGCAACAGCAGCTCGGAGATTGGACAGCTGCCGAACGTTCGGTTAATCAAGGTCTGGAGCTTCTCAGTCGAATGGCTCCGAGTCGGGAGCAGCAGATTACCCTCGGGCGTACTTTTAATGCCCAGGGCAGCCTCTACCTTGCTAAGGGGCAAGCGAGGGAAGCGTTAACCGCCTGGCAATCTGCCGAAGCTGTTTATAAGCAAGCTGAAGATGAAACGCGGCAGCTCGGCAGTTTGATTAATCAAAGCCAGGCGTTACAGTCACTCGGATTTTATGCCCGCGCCCGGCGAATGCTTGAGGATATTGGTCAGCGTTTAGAACGCCAATCTCCTGAGCTACAACTTTTTGGGTTGGGCAATCTGGGCAATATGTATTGGCGCGTTGGCAACTTGGATGAGTCTGAGAAGACTCTCCGCAAAGCCCTAAAAGTGGCTCAAACTGCCAAGCAGCCTCAGCAGCTGGGTGGACTTTGGGTGAGCTTGGGCAATATTGAGCAGGCTCGAAACAATGTGCCGCGATCGCTCCAGTATTACGAGCAGGCCGTAAATCAGAGCTCGGGGGAGCTAAAATTCCAGGCCATGCTGAATCAGTTTCAGTTGTTGAATCGCCTCAACGAGCAGACTCAGGCCCGCGAGTTAATTTCGCCTTTAAATGAGCAGTTACAAGCGCTTTCTCCCAGCCGTTCTGTGTTGTATGGAGCGACTAACTTTTCGAATACTCTCACTAAACTTGCCTTTACAAACCCCATTGAGCAGAGCTCTGAGAGTGATAACCAGCTACGAGCAATCTCTGGAGTAGCCCATGATGTAATGGCCCATCGTTTAATAACCCAAGATTTGACCAAAGGTCAGGGTTCAAAATCTGATGATGTGCTAGCCAAGATTTATGATCCCGAGAGTTTCCAGCTCGCCAGTCAAACCCTGACTTGGGGGATGGAGACGGCTCAGGAGCTGGGTGATTCTAGAGCAGAGGCCTATGCTCGAGGCTATTTAGGGCACCTCTACGAGCTATCTCAACAATGGAATCAAGCTCGACAGCTCACCCAGCGGGCTGCCAGCCAGGCAGAGCGTATTCATGCCCAAGACATTGGTTATCAATGGCAATGGCAGTTGGCTCGCATTTTCAAAGCTCAAGGCCAACTAGCCCCTGCTGAGAAGGCTTATCAAAGTGCTTTCGATATGCTGCAGTCGCTGCGGATTGATCTGGCAGCTGCTCAACCCGATTTGCAATTCTCTTTCCGCGAGAGCGTAGAGCCCATCTATCGCGAATTTGCCGATCTATTGCTTCGCCCCGTTGCTCCAGCGAAAGAACCGACACCTGAAGCACTTGAACTTGCTCGTGATGTGATTGAAGCGCTTCAAATTGCTGAACTCAATAACTTCTTCCATACCGCCTGCCTGCAAGACCAGGTCGTTTCTGTGGAAAAGGTGGATAGCACCGGGGCTGCCGTGCTGTACCCAATTATCTTGCCCGATCGCATCACCTTAATCCTCAGCCTGCCTGGCCAGCCATTACGGAGCTACAGCACCCAGGTCTCTCAGGATCAAGTTGAGCTGACCCTGAGCAAGTTTAGGCTCAGCCTGGAAAGGCCCTATACCGATCCCCGTGGTACGAAGTTGGCTCAAGAGATTTATGGCTGGTTGATCAAGCCCATTGAGGCAGAGCTTGAGGCGGGCGATATTAAAACACTCGCTTTTGTATTGGATGGAGCATTGCGGAATATTCCCATGGCAGCTCTCCATGATGGGAGCCAATATCTGGTCGAGACATATCGCATTGCTTTAACGCCAGGGCTTCAGCTTCTAGACCCTCAGACTATCCAACTGAGAAAGAAACGCACACTCCTTGCTGGTTTAACCGAAGCTCGCGATAAATTTTCTGCACTTCCCAATGTTCGAGATGAGCTGGCTGCGATTCAGAAAGTGGTCTCTAACAAGATTCTGTTGAATGAGGATTTTACCCGCGCCACCTTAGAAAAAACGTTACAAACCTCAGATTTCCCTGTGGTTCATCTAGCTACTCATGGGCAATTCAGTTCTAATGCTGAGGATACTTTCATCTTGGCTTGGGATGAAGAAGTGAATGTGCAAGAGCTGAGTGCGATGTTACAGGGGGGCGATCGCGCTGATCCCATTGAACTTTTGGTTCTCAGCGCTTGTGAAACGGCTTCGGGGGATGATCGTGCAGCGCTGGGTTTAGCAGGTCTCTCAGTCCAGGCGGGAGCCCGCAGTACCTTAGCTTCGCTTTGGAGCTTGGATGATAAGTCTGGAGCAGTCTTTGCTAAGAAGTTTTATCAGGCGATGCGGCCTGGCAACGTGAGTCGGGCTGAGGCTTTGCAGACGGCGCAGCTAGAATTGCTGGCGGATCCTGACTATCGCAACCCTCAAAGCTGGGCGTCTTATGTCTTAGTTGGGAACTGGCTCTGATGCAGATTAAAGACTTGGAGTAGAAGTGCTCTTTTGCACTGCAAGGGAGACGAAGCTTTCGTTTCACTTTGATTTCTGCTGGTCTGAGTCACCATTAACCCTGAAATTGGAATCTCAAAAGTGATTCAACTGTAGAGGCAGCTGCATATTGCAGATGGCTGAAAAGTATAAAAATAGTAGTCGTATAAGTTGACATAGCAGATAGGGAACCTTCTCTATGAGACTCTAGTCAAATGTTAGATATGGCTCGCGACCTATGCTGATAGCTATATCAAAGCGCTACAACTCCATTGACTTGCCATCACAGGAATATCACCGAATGTCTGCACCTTCTTTGCCTAAGTCTCTGCTGTCAACTAGCCGTGCCGAATTTTATGATGCTGACGGTCGGAAACCTGAGGAGCGATCGCTTGAATTAACAGTCAAAGCTGGCATGACTGACGAAATTGTGCGTCTACCAGATGATCTACTTGGATCGGTCTTTATTGTTGCGCCTGCAGGAGCCGTAGACTCATTCCAAGTCGACCAAACTGGAACAGTACTTCCCACAAAAAGCGGGATTATCCATCTTTTGAATGGAGATGGAATGGTATATCGTATTGATTTTTCTCCAGAAGCGGCCAAGTTTTCTTCTCGTTTTATGGAAACAGTTTCATATTATGCAGATAAAATTACCCAAGAAAAATATCCGTTATTGAAATTCCTCAATTTCGGTATGACGAGGCTTTCTTTTTATATTGGAACTTGTAATCAGTCTAATACTGCATTTTCTCCAATCTCAACTGCTCCTGGACAGCCAGATCGTCTCCTGGTTACTTGGGATATGGGGCGACCCATGGAAATTGATCCATTAACCCTTAGAACAATCGGCCCAGTTGGCAGTAATAAAGATTGGAAGTCAATGGTTAATCTACTAGCACAGAGTACTGTCGTGAAAGGGGTGATGACAGCAGCACATCCAGCGGTTGTGCCAAATAGTGGCGAAATAATAACAATTAACGTTGTTAAATCCATACGTGGACTGTTAGGTCTGGCTCGCTTAGTACCACCAGATTTCCTAGAAGTTGCTTCCAGCTTGACCATAAGTGACTTGCGTAAACAGTTATTGCAGTTTGCGATGGGGCTTATCCAAAGACCAAGCGATTTCTTCTTTGCTCTATTACAGCGCTTCAAAGTGTTAAAAGGTGAGGATGTTTACCTAATGCGTTGGAATGCAGATACGGATCAAGCTGAAAGCTGGAGAGTGGTTTTAGAAAACGGTCAGTCTGTTCAAATTAAACAAACTACACACCAGATGGGATTAACCCAAGACTACCTTCTCTTTGCAGATACAGCCTTAAAGCTAGCACTTGAAGATATACTGCCTTCTTCACTTTGGATTGACGGACTTACAAAGCTTGAGTCAAAGCTACTAGGTTGGCTCAAATTTCACAGGGGGTATTTAACTGCTCCATTACAGAAAGACACCGCAATATATATTGTTGAACGCTCTCAGTTTGAGCAGGTCGCTGCAGGCGGAGTGGTTAAAGCGAAAAAAATCTTGCTTAAAGATGCGGCAATTGCTCATTACCAAGTAGATTTCAACAATGAGAATGGTTTTATTACTCTACACGCTGCACTAAATCAAAGTACAGATTTTGCTGAATTTATTCATATTGATGATTCTTCAGCCTTAGGAGATACATCCATTACAGAACGAATGAGAGCAATGGCTGGTGTCTTTACAGATGCTATGGAGATCAATCGGCCTGTTACTTATGTCATTGATGCTAATACTGCCGAGGTTACTCATGAAGCAACCTTGTTACCTGAAGAGGCTGAGCGACACACTTGGGCTATGGGAATCTATGCATATCTAGATAATCGCCCGACGGAAACATTTGATGATATTTACTGGATTAGTTTTGGAGCATGGCCAGAGACTTTCTCTGAGTTTGTGAATGAGTTGTATGAGGAGCGGTCTCAAAGTGATCCGGCTCAGCATGAAAAGATTAAAGCGCAAACTAAGCATGGATTGCCAACTTCCTTATGTCGCATCCATATAGATCGTGCAAGTGGTAAGCCAGAGCTTTCAGTCGCTGACTTCTATGAATTTCCATCTAGTAATGATATTGCGTACTTTGGTAGCTCTCCTCAGTTTGTTCCCAAAGAAGGTGGAACTAGTTCAACTGATGGTTATCTAGTTTGTCCAATTAACTATTCTGACAATTTTCTCTCCAATCCAGACAACAATCTTATGGAAAATTCCTGGTCTGCAAATACAGAGATTTGGATTTTTGATGCTCAAAATCTGAAGCAGGGCCCATTATATCGGCTCAGCAATTCCAGTCTCAATCTGGGCTTGACCATACATACAACATGGCTGAGAAATATTGCATCACCTCAGAACTTTCGCTCGTATGATGTTCGGAAAGACTTTGCTGATCAAGTTGCTACTGCACGCAATTATCATAAGAAGAAGACTCCCAAAGCTTCGGAACAAATATCTCAACTCTTTGAAGAAATTTATGCTGAGATAGAGCAAGATCAAGCGAAAGCTGTACCCCAAAAAGATCGAGATGCCTAGTCGTTTTCATTGAAGCTAACTCTAGAGAACATGGCTCCTAAGTCGGTTGGCGTAAATAAACGTTAGATGTAGAGGCTAAACCCCTGTGGCTTGGCTATCTGCGTCTACTTTAAAGGCACCCAACTACTTGTAAGGGCTATTGATGCCATTCACAAATAGACTATATCCAACTATTGTGGATGTCTATTTGTGAATGGATATTACTAAAATCGACTATTTTTATACAATGAATCTTGTTCAGTTGGATCCTGATATTTGGACGGCTTCCCAGTCGCTTAGCTTTTTCGGACTTGAAGTTGGTAATCGGATGACAGTTATTCGATTAAAGAGTGGAGCATTGGTAATTATCTCGCCTATAAAATTAAAGGAAGACGAATATCTAGAGTTAAACAAGATTGGAGAAGTGAGTCATATCATTGTCCCAAACTTACTTTTCCACGACTTGTATGTTACTCATTTTCAAAAAGTCTATCCAAAAGCAAAGCTTTGGGGAGTAAAAGGTCTTGCTGAAAAGCGCCCGGATTTGAATATAAATGGTTTGCTAGATAAACCAGGTGCTCTGGAAGAGTCGTTAGAGTATCTTCCTTTTGAAGGTCTGAAGACAGCTTTGCCTATTTGGAAAGTGCTTGAGATCAATGAAACGGTTTTCTTTCATAGATCTAGTAAGACGCTAGTACTTACTGATATAGCCTTTAATTTTGATGAGAATAATGAGCTTCAGACTCAAATTGTAGCTCGATTTTTAGGCTGCTATAAGCGCTTAAGACCTTCTTGGGTTGAAAAACTGGTGACACAGAATAAGTCAGCAGTTAGACAATCTGTTTCTCAAGTGCTGAAATGGGACTTTCATCGAGTTGTACCTGCCCATGGCAGCACCATAGAAATGGGAGGAAAGGCAAAATTCAAGACTGCGTTTATATGGTTTTTGGGGAATGGATCTGATAGTTAAGCTCTAGGATACCTCGATTAATTTAAAATTCAAGATGATCGCAAACGAGATTTTAGGAGGGCAGTCGCTGTTTCCGGCAGATCAGATAATTAATTGAGGTGCCCTCTAGGGTGGTGAGGTGAGATTATCTCAGCCCCCCTGGCTCGTAGACAGGGAAAGGGGCCTACTGTAGAGAGTCGTCTCTGACAAAGATGCTCCCATGACAGCAATAGAAAGGCCCCCACTCTCCAGCCTAGCCTGCGTGAATTCAGCTTGCGAGAGCTATGGTCAAAGTGGACAAGACAATCTGACAGTGCGTAAGGTCTACGGAAAAGACCACATCCGCTTCCTGAGGTGCCATCACTGTGGACAGGAATTTAGTGAACGCAAGAACACAGCGTTGTGGAATACCAAGATCCCCGAAGCACGAGCGATAGATGTGGGTCGTCATCTAGCCGAAGGGGTTTCCCTCAAAGGCACAGCTCGCCTGACCTATAGCCATAAGGACACCGTAAAACGCTTGCTGGGTCGGTTTGGCCATCATGCCCAAGCGTTCCATGAACAGACTGCCCAACAGCTCGACATCGACGTTCTGGAGATGGATGAACGTCATGGTTATGTTGAACATAAAGCCGAGCAATGTTGGGATGCGGTGGCGCTCGATGCGGAGAGTAAATTTGTCGTTCAAGTGGAAGTCGGCCCCCGAAATGAACAGCTCATCGACTCGCTAATGCGGCAGACTCACCGACGGCTGGCCCATCCTCAGGATTTAGTCCTGATGACCGATGGTGAAGCGAGTTATCGAACCTTGTTTCCGGTCATCTTTGGGGTTCCTTATCTCCCCCCCGTCTGAATAACATTGGTCGTCCCCCCAACCCGCGATATCGCATTCCCAGAACGCTGGCTCATGTTCAAGTCATTAAGCATCGGCAGGGTCATAAACTCGAACAAGTTGAGGTCCGTAAAGCCCACGGCAGTTGGCGGCGCATCAACCAAGCCTTGGAGCTGATGGAGTACAACGTGGCTAACACCTCGACCGTGGAGCGTTTCAATGGCACGGCTCGGCGCATGAATGCTCATCAAGTCAGGCGCTCACTCGCGTTTGCCCATCGCCATAGAACTCGTCAGGCCGTGGCATGGTGGAGTGCAACGGTCTACAACTGGGTCAGAGAACATCGCAGTTTGCGGCAACCTTTAGCCCAGCCTGAAGGCAGAAGGCGCTATCAACAGCGCACTCCTGCCATGGCAATCGGTCTCACAAAGTCCATTTGGACCGAAGCGCAAATACTCAGAACTCCCGTCTATCCACAGCTCAACATTTGAGGGGCTGAGATAATCTCACCTGACTAACCCCTCTAGAGCATCGCTTATAAAGAAATTTCTTCTACTCCATTAGTCACTTTACTGGTTACTACGCTGCTTTGTTGAGAAGAATCGCTGTCCCAATGTTAGATAAGGATTCTAGCGGCGATCTATAAAAATGCATCAATCCTTCATTGGACAGAGCTTATAAAGGATTAATCTCAACCTTTCAGGCTAGTAACCTTTCCGGGCTCTTGAGGCGAGGGTGGCAGGTTTGTTCTTAACATGAGATGAGCTTTCTCAATCCATATTTGAGTTACAATTAGCTCGATAAATGACTGAAGATGCCTTTATAGTTAGATTTTCAGATGATATCAAAAGTATCTAAATCCCTCTCTAGGTGTGTAATATCTAGTCTTTTGGGTTTGCAAGCTGTCATATGTGTGCACGCTGATGCGCAGATTTTGTCAGATCAAACCTTACTAAGGAATAGTCGAATTCTCTTTGATGAAGGTACTTTTTTCATTGATGAAGGTACGATGGTTGGTGACAACCTCTTTCATAGTTTTGAGTCATTCTCAATCCCATTTAATAGTCGTGCGATATTCGAATTGAATCCAAGCGTCAACATTCTTGTTAGTCGTGTGACAGGTGGTTCTCCGTCCAAAATTAATGGTCAACTTCAAGTTGAGAGTGGGGCTGACTTTTTTCTTCTGAACCCCAATGGTATAACTTTTGGCCCTAATGCCTCATTAGAAGTTGGTGGTTCCTTCTTTGCAACTACGGCTGAGAGTATTGAATTTCGTGATGGTTATGTGTTTTCAGCGAAAGATATATCGGATAGTCAACTATTGAGTGTCGATGTTCCTGTAGGGCTCCAGTTCGGACAATCTGTCCAAAAGATTTCGAACTTCTCAAGCTCTAGAAATCTAATAACGGGAAATTTAGGACTAGGTGTTTCAGATAATCAGTCGTTAAATTTGATTGGCGGTCCTATTGATTTTAGAAATGGTTTTGTGGATTCTACAAGTGGCCTAGTTCAGTTAATTAGTGTGGGTGATCAAAGTTTTGTTGAGTTGGCACCTGACTTATCTGGCGGTGTTATTGATGCTGATTCTATTGATGTATTTAGTAACTTGAGAGTCTTGGATAACTCTTTAATTTTATCTCGAGGGTCTGCAAATGGTTTGATTAATCTAATCGGTAATAACATTTCGATCAGGGGAGGGTCTCAAGTTATTTCTCAAACGGTTGGAGAAGAGGGGGATTTGGCGATACGAGTAATAGCAAAGAATGATTTGGAAATTTCAGGAACTGCTTCATTAAGTGGCCCTTTTGATGCTGGTTTAGAGGTCCTTGGCATCAGAGTGCCTCAGAGGAGTCGAGTTTCATCAGACTTGTCTTTTCTTAGTCGTGGATTCAGCGGAGATGTTGATATCCAGGCGAGGAAGATTGAAGTGTCTGGTGGTGCAGAGTTGTCTGTGACAGCTGGAGGGAATGGTGGTGGTGGTGAGCTTTTGATTCAATCCTCTGAGTCGTTAGAAGTATTCGGAAATGCACCGCTACTTGACATTGATGAAGATAGGATTCTTGAACTTTTTGCTCCGCTTCCAGTTGATCCTCTCTTTTTTGCAAGAGGCTTCACGGGTAGTATCGTTCTGAATAGCATTTTAGGTGAAGGTCAGAGTCAAGACTTAATAGTGAAGACGGGGACTTTGAGTGTTCGTGAGGGTGGAATTATTAATGCAGGTCCATTAGGAGTAGGTAACGCAGGTGATATTGAAATTTTCGCAACAGATCTGGTCGAAATTGTTGGAGTTGATCAGACTGAATCTTTCCCGTCAGCAATTACTGTGGCAGCATTGCCAAATGCATTAGGAATTCCTGGTGACTTGACTATTGAAACTCCGACTTTAAAAATACATGCAGGAGCTCGAATTGGCTTAGATACAACTCGTGATCTGGGGGCCCGTGGAGCGATAAACGCGCCAAACCTAGTAGAAATTTCTGGAACATCACCGAACGGAACTTTTGAAAGTCGTATTTCTGGTCAAAGCTCTTTTGCAGGTATTGGAGGAACAGTGGAGTTAAATACCGAAAGGCTTAGGATCCTAGATGGTGGTAGTATCTTTGTCGCAGGAGTGAGTTCGTCAGCGGGTGGAGATATTCAGATTAATGCTAGCTCACTCTTGTTAGATAATGGAGCTTCGATTTCCACTGCTTCAAGTCAAGGTTTAGGAGGTAGCATCCGTCTAGACGTTGAAGGTGCACTTGTGCTTCGGCGCAATAGTGATATCTCTGCGAGAGCTGGTGCTGCAGGTACAGGAGGCAATATTTCAATAAATGCAAATCTTATTGCTGCTAGTCCTGAGAATAATGACATTATTGCTACTTCTTTTGCAGGAGCAGGTGGAAATATAGGCATTACGACTCGAGGGATCCTGGGATTGCAGGCTAGTGCTCAACTTACTTCGGAGAGCGATATCAGCGCTAGCTCAGAATTGGGAGTTGATGGCAGTGTAACTATCAACTCCCCTAATACAGAATTAGAATCGACACAAATTGAACTCAGCGAAGCTTTCGCACCTCCAGAATTAGCCGCAGGTTGCCACACAGTGCAAGCCACGGAGGGAAGCTTCGTGCGTACCGGACGAGGCGGATTACCCGTAAATCCGATTAGCACTGTTTCAGTAGATGGTCTTTGGCAAGATCTGGAGCCGTTGCCTAGCGCGTCCCTTAGGTCACAGCCGATTGCGATGTCTCCCACAAGTGATTCTTCCCTAGGCCAACCTGTCGTTCAATCAAGGGTGAAAGAGGCGATCGCTTGGCAAGTCACTAAGGATGGTGAAGTACAGCTTGTGACATCAGAAGAAGCAGTTGGTCCTAATTTATCCAATGCTGTTACTTGTAGTGGTGGGTAATAACTCTTGCAGTTCGTTCATTTCTTGGACCTTGGGAAAATTGAGCGTAACATTAGTTCCCTGACCGAGAGTACTCAATACCCTAATTGTTCCTCCTTGAAGTGTCATCGCTTGATTGGCGATCGCCAACCCCAATCCCCTCCCAGAAACTGCCTGAGCATTATTGGCCCGGTAAAAAGGCTTAAAGATATTGCCTTGCTCTGTCGGTGGTATGCCAATCCCTAAATCCTGGATTTGGAACTGTAGCTCATCTGCTGTCCAAACCACCTTGAGAATCACAATGCTATTGCTAGGTGAATAGGCGATCGCATTATCTAGAACCTTATTCAGAATCTGCTTGAGCCAGACCTCATCAATGACTTCCAGCCTGCTCTTGCCTTTGCGGATCAAGCGAATAAGACGGTCTGGAGCATCAACTTTCCGTTCACGGATAATGCCTTCACACAGCTTATAAATATCGACCGAGACTAAGTCTGCTTTAGGTTGTAAACCACAGGGACTGCTGAGGATTTCAGCTTCTTCCAAGAGACTCGTCAAATCCTCCAGCGCCTGTTTTACCCTCGTGAGCAACGCTAGACGCCGTGACGGCTCCAAGCGAGTGCCGTAGCGCTCTAAAGTCCCCATTGTATTCAAGACAATACTGACAAGATTTCTGACCTCACAGGCCAAAGACAGGACAAAATCTGTCTTACATTGGTCTTCATCCTGAAAGCCTTCCCAACGAGCAGATAGCTTTAAGCCAACGCGATGGAGCTGCTTCAGCTGACGCTTGAGTGGCTCTAACTGCTCTGGAGGAACGGGGTGTTTATCAGGGAGTTGACAATTTAGATCTAACTGCCCTAGACAATGCATCGTGCTTCTCAGCACGGCCAATAAAGCCAGCAACTCACCCACTAAGGGACTGTCCAGGGCAGTGGAATCAATCATCATTGTCGGGCAATCACGCTACGTATTCTCACAAGGCTCTATACTGCCGCCCCTGCACCGTTATGCAAAGGAAACGCAGCTAGAGGGCTTTTTCTCTCTCGCCTGTGGTCTTATCTCGTGATCATTGCCCGACTTGAGTCCTTCAGCCTCGGACTTGCTTGTGAACTGGTGAGCGCCTTCCTATAAGAGCGGCTCAGCTGCCAGGTTGCCTAGGTCAACCTGTTGCAAGAGCTCTATCCAGGATTGTTTGAAGTCTGGATTATTGGGCTCTTCTTGGCGTAGCTCTCCCAGGGCTGTCAGGCTATCGAACCAAAGACCATCCTTGGCATCTTGGGCGGCTTGGGCAAAAGGTGATCCTGCTTGAGTTGATGAATTTGGAGCCACTGATTCCAGAAGACCTGTGACATAAACTGAGGCAGAAGGCTTGAGAGGATCACAATAAAGCGACAGCGTCCACTTATAACTGGTATTCGCTTTGAGAGCAGTTTCTGGGGGGCTGATGGAGACTGACACAATCCCAGCTGAATCCGTATTCCAGTTCAGTTCTTCGTTGTGATAAACAAAGTTGTCGTCTTGGTCTTGCAGCACAAATTCTGCTTCCAGGTCAGGATTGATAGGAGCAGGTAAATAAAACCAAAGTCTGGGGGTTGATGAGTTCGTGAGTCCTCGTACTACTTCATCTTCAATAGGGACTAGTGCGGTTAGGCCCTCGTAATTCTTGCAATCCCCTCGACTGGCACCGCCCTGACGGCGTCCCGAGGGAGCACCTTGAGTTGTGGGTGGTGGTGGAGGCGTAAACACAAACGATGACGATTTGGCTGAACGGGGTTGAGCGATCGCCGATGGCGTGAGCAGTAATCCCGTTAAAGCGAGCCATCCTAGAGACAAGCAACTCAGGGAACGTATATGGGGCACACAGACTTTAGAGAAAACACAATTCATAGGTTGTATAGGGTGAGGATAACTTCAGAATATATAGGAGAGTCAATGTTGTTAATGTGATCTTAAATCGAGAAGGGGAATTCCAACGCTTTTCGTCATTAAATATCTTGATCTTGCTTGAGAGAATTAGGCTGCAAGAAGGCCAAGGTCGTGATGGCAGCGATGGGAAAAGCAATAGCGGCAGGAATCAATGGCACCCATCCTCCCAGCAATAGGAGCATCCAGCTAAAGCCCGTCAGCAAAATGATCAGGCTGCCTCCCCATAGAATTAAGGCTTTCAGTGAGCCCCCCACTTGCAGCACGCAAAGACTTCCTAGGGTGGCCCATGCCAGAATCCAGAGGCCTGTGGCTTTTTGAGGCCATACCCAGATGAGGGGCCGCTCTTCTAGGACTGCTCCCAGCATTTGGCTAATCATGTGAGCATGAATAAACACACCGGAGACTTCCTCTTCTGGGCCACTGCCATAGGGAGTGGCCCAGAAATCACCATTACTGGGAGCGACAACACCAATTAAGACAATGCGATCGCGCACGGCCTCTGGGCTCAACTCCCCCTTAAGGAATTGCTCTAAAGAAACCTGGGTGGCGATCGCTTCGGGATCTTTTAGTGCCCGGTAGTTAATCATCACTTGACTCCCCTGGGCATCGATTGATTGATAGCCCCCACTGTTGCCCTCCAAGGGAGAGAAAACCTGGTTGCCTAGTTGTAATTTCCCGTTAGCGTTGTATTCAGCGACAATGCCTCGCTGGGCTAAATAATGAAACACGATTTGGCTAGAAAAAGCATAATCTGGACGACAAGTCGCAGTAGCCTCGGGCGTTGTCGAAATAGCAGCGGTAGCCTCAGGCGTCATAGAAATGATTTGTCGCCGGAGTACACCATCTAAATCCGCGATAAAATCACTAAACCCAATTTGTCGAGGAGCCATTTCCGGAGGGGGGGCAATTCCTGTCTTATCTACCTTTGGATCACGTCCCTTGCATATACCAAAGACATTGGGAATTTGCAGTTCCTCGACCAGTGACGAAGCCTGGGCCGAAACAGGAAAATCTCGATAGAGATCCATGCCGACCACACTTGCCTCGGCTTCTCGTAAAAAGGTCAAGAGCTTGCTTAGAGATTGGTCAGATAACGAGACTTCGCGTTCCCGCAAGGTCTGGGCTTGAATATCTGCTTCATCGACGGTTATCACGAGGAGGCGAGAGTCAGGTTCTTCAAGGGGTCGCCAACGCATGAGTTGATCAAAAGCCCATAGTTCTAAAGGCATCAACCGACCCGAGAGGCATAGACCCAGGACCACTGCTGTGGTCCCTACAGCACTGAAGAAGGGAACGCGGCATCTTGAGAGTTGGTCTCGCCAAGAGCGTTTTGCCCGAGGGGCTGCTGCTTGTTGGGAGGCGGTGCTGCCGTCAGAAGCTTGCTGTGCGATCGCTGACGGAGTCTCTTCTGGTCGGGATTTAGCTGGACTCCCAGAATCAACAGTGCTCTCTGAACCTTGGCTAAGAGATTGCCAAGTGGGAGGCTGCTCTGCAGGATTTTGTACAATAACTGGCAACCATGAAGCACAGTAATGCAACGCTTCTAGGGGCTGAAGCTTTGCCCGAGCATCCCGAACAGATTGATACAGGGTTTGGTGGTTAGAAAAGGCTGTGAGAAAGTTCTTTAAGAATTCCTGGGCCACGGGATCTGCCACAGGTTCACCCATGGCGATGACCTGGGGAATATTTAGATCTGCCAGTTCCCAGGCAAAACCTAGGCCATCACAGGAATTGAGAATGGCAAGCTGGAGGCCTGCTTCAATGGCTTTTTTTAAGGCATTCTTGAGCTGCGCAACGGAAATCTGCTCAGTTTGATTGAGTTGAATATAACCTTTTGCCTCACTGGAACTGTGGCCTGCAAAGAAGAAGATATCCCATTGTTCTGACCAGAGGGATTCGTTGAGCTTCTGCCAACTGGGCTCACTTAAGAATTGCGCTTTGACACCTGGTAACGCTTCTAGAAGTTTGCGATCAGTCTCTAGATCGATTCCCTCAGCGTTACCCATGACTCCCAGGATTTTGACGCCTTGATCCGCAGGGGAAGCTGTTTTTACGGAGCGCCCATAATTGGTAGGACTGAGGGCGATTTCTGCTTTGGGATAGTCATCCAATAGCGTCCAGCGACACCAAGGTAAGCGCAGCAATTGCTGGTCTTGGGCGACTAGCATGATGCGTAGAGGAGTCTCGCGAGAAATTAAGGTCCGCAATTGCCGATCAATCAAGCGAAACCCATCCGCATCTAACCAATGGTTGAGCTGTTGCTCCAAGCGGTTACTGAGCTGTTGAAACTCACTGGAGGAAACATTCGTGATGTCATCCTCCTCTACTTCAAAGCCCCCACGAGAGCGATACCCCCACCAACGTGGCAAATTGCCTGGGAGAAGCCGATATAGCTTCTGCCAATGCTGAAAATCCTCGGCTAACTGGACGGTGCCTGGCAAGGAACCCACCACTTGAAATGGGTCAGGACTATCGCCCTGCCAGATCTGGGCTGTAATAGAAGAAAATCCAGCTTCACAGGTGCCATTCCCAAAATTGAGAATCACCTTAGGCTCCTGGTCGAGGAGAGAATTATTACGACTCGATTGTCCTGCCATCTACAGCCTCTTCGTCTCAACTGCCTTTAGCTTTGCTGCTGCTGGATGGCCATGCGGAGTCGTTATAGCGCTGGTCACTTCACGGCATAGGTTTATAGGCACCTAAATATTAGAATGGCAGGGGGGTAGATGAGTCGCAAGCAGCTTAATTAATTAAGCCGCTGCTAAGTCGGTCGGCAGAAATAAACGTTGAATGCAGGAGCCTTAAACCCCTACGGTTTTGTCCTCTATGCTCGCATCAATTGCCCCCACCTACTGGCAATCTGATCGATGTCGGCTAACACCCATTCTTCTTTTCTTGAAGCTGTGTTGGAACTAAGCCCTAAATTGCTCTCGAACCTTTTGATTGTTCAGGCGGACCTCAACACTGAAATCTTGCCCTGAGAAAACCTTAAAGCGTTTGAGTTGAATATAGTCATCTCGTTCCTGAGCTCGGACAACTTGTAGGGATTCCTCTTCTGGCGTGATCAAGCGCAACTCAATGCCACTGGGCAAGGGCTGCACGACTAGTCCATCGGAGGATTCTGCTTGGTGACGTAGTTGTACTAATACTCTCATCCTGCCATCTACTTCTGCCGTGACGGTGGTCCATAGAGATAAGGCTGGATTGATGCCGTTTAACGCAACTCGTTTCCCGCGGGAAATAGATTGGGCTGGCATACTCCTCAATCCCCAAGCGGCCGTTGGTGATGATGCAAGCTGCTCTAAGGATTGCCAAGCTGCTTCAAAATTCCCTTCGAACCATTGACTGAGTTGGGCGGAGAGGGAAGAGTGATTGTCTGAACTGGGGATGGCTTGGCACAGCAAGTTCAGCAATTGTGGATCGCTGAGAAGACTAGCCCAGGATTGAAAGGGCAGGGCGAGACGAGGAGAAGGTTGGAGCGGAGAGGCTGATGTCTTGCGGATTTGCTGAGCTAATTGTGGAATCAGGGAGCTGGCTTGATATTGGGAAAGCCTTTCGAGGGGCGCAAGCTCGGCTTGTCGCTCGGCTAAAGGCTCAAGCCCTGCCATAACCCAGAGCAGATCAATGTCTTGGACCAGGGCATCTTCATTGACCCCGTAGGTGCGATCGCGCTCATCAAAGACACTCTGCTTCAGCTGACGGTGATTGATATACCCTCGTAGTTGCAAATATCCTGCTTCTGGATTGAGCTGCACGACTAAGTAATAGTCGCCGCACCAAGTTGGAATATCGACCCACTCTTGGGGGACTTTGAACTCACTTGCATCCAAGCTATCCGTGGGAATGACGATTAATCGTCTGTCGCCCATGGTCAAGGCTGTTCCTGTAACCCACTGCCATCGCTGAATTGCAGTTTCAGGGTTGGGTAAAATTTGAGCGTAGGCTTGCTCAGAACTTAAAGCTTGCTCACTGCCTTGGTCTTCGAGCCAAGGTATAAGCGTGGCTAAGGTTAGCCGGTTGAGATAATGATTCCAACGATGCTCCAATCGATAAAGCTGAAGACTTTCGAGCCAGCTCTTATCCCGAGCAGGCTCTGGAATAGAAAGATAGGGCCGTTGAAGATCATTAAACATCAACATGCTAGTTGCGCTCTCCCGAGAACTGGACCTTGAGCCAGTCTTCCAATATTACGGTCATGTTGTTTAGTACTGCTGTTTCGCAGGAGATATGCAATTCTTCTAGGATCCAGGTCACTAAAACTTTAAGTAATGCTTGCCTTGAGGCTCTGAGTTGACGCGAGACAGTGCATTGTTGACTATTGAGTCGTTCTGCAATTTCAGTCTGCTTCAGTCCCTCCCCATAGTAAAGCTTTAATAATTGTTGATTTAATGGCTTTAATTTTGATAGTCCTGCCACTAGAACTGTTGTGATTGTTTGCTGCTGCTGTAGCCGATCTGCTTCTTGTTCTTGAGCCAGTAACAGTGCTATGGATTCTTCTCTGGTATCTCCGAGTTGCTCTAGAAACTCTTCTGAATCCTCCATGCTTGCATTGAGGGAGATTGCTTGGGGAGTTGTATAGCGCCGTAGATGGAGAACGCAATTTACCAACCACTCGTGAAGCTGAGCTTCACTGGCTAAATCCAGATTTTGTTCTGATCTTAGAACTTCATAGTGAGCCAGCATCATGGCCCAGTCTTCCGGGGCGAGACTTGTAAGATTACGTGCTGTGGTGGCCTGGGGAAAATAAAAGGATTTAAAGCTTTGCCACGCTGCTTTGTGGAGCGATTGCATCTCTGGAGAAAGTCCAGCAGCGATTAAGGCTTGTCCTAAACGTTTGCTTCCGCAACGCTGTAGTAGCGATAGTTCTGAGGAAATTTGAACCTCGTTGTATTGGCCTAGGGCATCCTGAATTGCATTGGAAAATGCGCGCCCGGCATAGGTTGAAAGGGAAGTGCCTAGTTCGGGCTTAAAGCGCTCTAGCACTGTGTTGCTTTTTTCAAAAGCGGTCTGGAAGCAATCCGCGAGTCCAAAGTTAGTGGTGTTGAAGCGACTTGATATTTTTTGAGCAGCCCAATAGCAAGGCTCTTGCAGATAGGCTTGGAGGTGATAAAGCGGTCGTTCCGTTTCTTGTGATTTCCACTGATGGTGCCAGTGTGAAACCCAAGCATTCACAGGAAAAGACTTTCCCAGCTCCCATTGGAGCAGCAACTGTTCTTTCTCCATGCTTTTCTTCAAGCGAGGCTCCTCAATCCATCGATCCAAATCACCATTGGCGATTTGGGCAAAGGTCGAAAATTGCTTCTCTTTCTCTCGCTTTAGACTAACCATAGATAGAGTACAGGGAAGTTTCTATGTGATTCCACAGAACAATTGCTCCTACAGTTTGCAAATGCTCATAGATTGTAGTGATTATATCTTCAAAGCAGGTGCTCTAATACCGAAGATACCCTTAGGATTGCTGCGTATATTTACAGAAAAATCATTAACTATGATGAATGGAAAACATAGTGGTGAGCTGTCCCATGACATGCACCGTGATACTTCCGTTTACGTAGTAATACTTCTGTGTACATGGGAGTGAGAGTGATTGGTGGGGCGAAGATGTTGATTCATTTTCAGTCCAAAGGGCATCTAGCTTTCTTTGCAGACCATGATCTATGGGGGGTTGTAGACGATAAAGCCAGCGATCGCATCCAGCAGCATGTTTAGCTCATCGCTCCGTATCGAATGACCACTGCGCTCAAAAATTCTCAAATCCGCATTGGGAATCAGCTCTGCAATCTCCATCGAAAACTCTGGCTGACAAATCCAGTCATGACGACCCGCAATCACTAAGGTCGGTGCCGTAATCTGGCCCAGCTCTGGTTTGAGATCAAAGGTTCGCAGAAACCCCGAAAAGGCTTCATTAATGGCATCCACCGATAGGATTGCTCGATTGACTCCCACGTTGGCCTGGTCTGCTTGGTAGCTGCGGGAATACATTGGTGCCAGGAG
The DNA here is from genome assembly GCA_937949725.1 of uncultured Pseudanabaenaceae cyanobacterium. GTDB lineage: Bacteria > Cyanobacteriota > Cyanobacteriia > PCC-9006 > JAAUQQ01 > JAAUQQ01. The sequence goes on along the minus strand of CALECT010000026.1, from coordinate 9,874 downwards.
GCGAAAGTATTCCTGTAAATGCGCCTCATCCTGAAAGGTTCCATCCCAGAGGTGCCGGGCAATGGCGATTTGGTCCGCTGTGCCACTTTTCTTGAGGATGGCCTGGGCCTTGGGGAGAAAGCGGCCATCGGGCACCGTGGCGTAAATGATCAGTTGGGAGACCCGTTGAGGATAGCGACTGGCATAGGCCTGGGCCACCATGCCGCCGTAGGAGCCGCCGATGACAACGATTTGCTCCAGGCCGAGGTGAGCCCGCAGGGCTTCCATATCTTCGACGTTGTTGTCGAGGGTGTAGCTGGCTCGCGGTCCCCTTGCCGATCGCCCCTGCCCGCGATGGTCAAAGTAGACCAGCTGCATTCGGCTGGTGAGGGGAAAAAAGCTGGGTTTATAGCTGCTGTGATCTGCGCCGGGGCCACCATGGATGAGGAAGGCGACTGGCTTTTCCACCATGCGATCGCCCCGAGGCACCAACCCAGCCCCGTCCACATCAAAGTAAATCTCGGTATCGCGAATTTTGGCCCGCATTACTTCTGTCTCCTTGGATGCTGATTGCGCTACTGTGGCTCTCACTGGGACCGTTGTGGCATAGATTCGGAGTTGCCCAACCCCTGCCATCGCGACAGACTCGCTAACGGGCAGTTAATTCCCGTCCCGGACCCAAATGGCTAGGCCTCCGCCCCTGCCACGCGCTGCGATGAAATCCTCAGTCACCCAGAAATAGGTGAAAAAAGCCTGGTCCCGCAGCGATTTATTGGCAAATGCTTTTTCCCGCGCTTCACCGCCTTTGACATAGCCGTCAAACAGCTTGACCCCAGCCAGGGAAAATCGCACTTTAATGAAATCGAACGCCAGTACGCGACGCTGGGGATAAAGCTGGATCGGACCTGAAACCGTGAGGTCTACCCCAGCAAAGCCAACACGGTTCTCCACTGTTCCCGTCGGCTCTTCTGCGGCTTCTACTGGCTCCGCCTCCACAGCACCATAGACAATGGCAATCTTGATCCAATTCGGTAAGAAGCGGCCTGCCCCTAGGGCTACTCCTGCCCGTTGCCGAGACTTCTTAGTCCCAGTGATAAAGGTTAATCGCCAGTTGCCCGTGAGCTGCGCCAAGGTAATGGGCTGGCGGTTTGCCCTGGCAGCTTTCTCTTGGGTCAGCAAGATATTGACAGTTTCTTGGCGATCTGGGGCTTTGCCATTCTCTCGGATGTAAGCGATCGCCTGCTCCACGAGTGCGTCTGCTGCTTGTTGTTCTGCCTGTGCCGCTGCTTCCATCCCTGCCTGCTGTGTAAAGTCGCCCATTCATTTTCGCTTCTAGAGAAGGGGAATTCAATCAGCTTCCGCTTGAACAGGTGCTAACGCTAAAGAATTGGAAGTAAATCAGCCCGAATTTATCGGTAGGTGATAGCTTATAGGCAAAATCTGGACTGTCCAGCGTTCCCTGCCTCGAGGAGAGAGTAATGCAAACCCCCGAAGATATTTCCAAAAAGACAGACTCCTCAGGTCCTAAAGCCGATTCCCAGGGTGAAGCAGCGGTGGAAGCGACTCAAAGCGGCAAAGCAGAGCGCAAAGGGAATGGCTTCATGGCCAAAGTGAAGACATTGGTTTCTGCCCTGTTACTGATTGCGGTCAGTGGAGGCATTGGATATGGCGTCGGCCGCCTCCAAAGCAATCTTCAGGTCAAGCAAGCTCGAAATGACAAAGCTGCTGCCCTAGCCACCATCGACACCCAGCTCAGTGAAGCCAATACCAAGGTGGCTGCCGCAGAGGCTCGCAGCGAATATGCGCAGGTTCAGCTGCGCCTGTTGGAAAGCATTGATGAGCTGGAGCAGCGTAACTTTGGTAACGCCAACACTCAGCTGCGTCTGGCTAGCGAAACCCTTAGCAGCATTGAAATCAGTCAGAATGTTGAGAAACTGGCTGAACTTAAAGAAGAACTCTCGACGGCAGAAATTAACTTTGCGGTGAATCCGGTGGAGCAGCGAAAGCTCATGCTGAGCTATTCCGAGAAAATCGAAACATTGCTGCCTGAATAGGTTGGGTTGGGTTTGACTGAGACCTTGCACTGCGATCGCCCTCTAGCTCAGACATTTGGCCTAAATCTTGTGATGTGCTCGCGGCCTTGGCCTCTAGTCAGCCAGGCCAAAATTGTCATCGATCCAATGGTGATTCATTGGGTCACGCGCTGGGTCTTGACTAAAGTTACGTTCTGCACAGCGAATGAGCCCTCAGGTGGGGCGATCAGAAGTAACTGATTTCTCTATCTATTTCTCAGAGATTATTTCCTGATCACAGCTCCAAAAACAAGCTGGTAAAGAACTCTTGTAATCCTATGTCAGAGAGGATTACAAGAGTTCTTTACTCCCGCTATAGAGAGTTTTTTCAAGGCTTCCCCTTGCGGGAGTGAGCAACTGTGTTAATCTACCAAAGGCGTGGACGAAGACCCCCACTTGAGGGTCGCTAGCTCAGTGGTAGAGCATTCGGCTTTTAACCGACTGGTCCTGGGTTCGAATCCCAGGCGACCCATGCCTCAGAAGGCTGTCTCTTATGAATTGAGGCAGCCTTTTGTGCGTCTGGCTTTCATTCGTAAAAGTGATCCCTGGCAAAAGTCTTTAGATTTACTAGTGCCAGGCATTACCTTAAGATTAATGAAAGCATCTTAAAATAAGTTTGCTAAAGGTAATTCCTAGGAGGATTTCGATATGGCGCTCGTCCCATTGCGGCTTTTGTTGGACCATGCTGCAGAAAACGGCTACGGCATTCCTGCTTTCAACGTCAACAACCTAGAGCAGATCATTGCGATCATGCAGGCTGCGGACGAGACCGACAGCCCCGTTATCCTTCAGGCTTCTCGCGGTGCCCGTGCCTATGCCGGTGAGCACTTCCTGCGCCACCTCGTGTTGGCTGCTGTTGAGAGCTACCCCCACATTCCTGTGGTAATGCACCAGGATCACGGCAACGGCCCTGCTACCTGCTACTCCGCCATCAAGAACGGCTTCACCTCCGTAATGATGGATGGTTCTTTGAAAGAAGATGCCAAGACCCCTGCTAGCTTCGAGTACAACGTTGCTGTTACCTCTGAAGTTGTGAAGGTTGCTCATGCAATCGGCGCCAGCGTTGAGGGTGAGCTGGGTTGCTTGGGCTCCTTGGAGACTGGCCAAGGCGAAGCTGAAGACGGCCACGGTTTCGAAGGCAAGCTTGACAAAGAGCAGCTGCTGACCGACCCCGACGAAGCGGTTCAGTTTGTTGAAGCTACTCAGGTTGACGCCCTTGCTGTTGCCATCGGCACCAGCCACGGCGCTTACAAGTTCACCCGTAAGCCTACTGGTGAAATCTTGGCTATCAGCCGCATTGAAGAAATCCACAACCGCCTGCCCAACACCCACTTGGTGATGCACGGTTCTTCTTCTGTTCCTCAGAAGTGGATTGAAATCATCAATGCTCACGGTGGTGCCATTCCTGAGACCTATGGTGTTCCCGTTGAGGAAATCCAGAAGGGCATTAAGTCTGGTGTGCGCAAGGTGAACATCGATACCGATAACCGCCTGGCGATCACCGCTGCTATTCGTGAAGCGGCCACTGCGGATCCCAAGAACTTTGATCCTCGCCACTTCATGAAGCCTTCTATCAAGTACATGAAACAGGTTTGCGCAGATCGTTACGAGAAGTTCTGGGCAGCCGGAAATGCTAGTAAGATTAAGCAGCAGTCGGTAGACGTATTCGCTGTTAAGTACGCCGCAGGCGAGCTTGACCAAGTTGCGAAGAAAACTGCAACTGTTTAGTGTGCGGCTTGATATCTCTTAGTTTCGGCTGGGAGTATTGAGTCATTAAGGCGACCCGAAAGGGTCGCCTTTTTTTATGCCTGTGGTCAACAATGCGGATGGCCTGGGTAAACGCACAGAACTCTCAAACAATAAAAAGGGAGAAACTAGCTTCTTTTTGCCGGTTTCTCCCTTTTTCGTTCTGGCTATGCTGCCAAGGCAGTTGTCTGAAAGGTGCGGCTGTTAGCCTAGCAGCGCTTTCACGCGCTTGCGTAGGGCAAAAGCCCCTCCTGCAACAACGGCACCCACGAAGGTGAGGGGGCCTGCCATGTAATGCATGTGGACTTCGCCAGCATCGCTGATTAGCTCAACATCAACGCCCTGGGCATCTACAGGAACGGTCAGCATGTCACCATGGCCTTTTTCCTGGATGACAATTTCCCAGTCGCCGGGGAGTTCTGTGTCGGGCGCGAAGGAGAAGCGACCTTCTGCATCGGTTGTGCCTTCTAGCCAGGGCTCCTCGGGGTTCTCGGGGGAGAAAACTTGGACCTTGGCATCGGTTAGGGGCTCGCCGTGGCTGAACAGCGTTTGGATTTGCAGTTCATCCTCAAAGAGGAAGTTGGTCTCCACCGCATGGCCAAAGGCTTTTGTGGGGGTGGATAGCAGGGCCAAGGCTGCTAGGGGAAGCAGAAATTTCTTCATGGTTGCTCTGGGTAAATGTCACCTGTGGTCGCGGCAAAATCCTTCTGTAGAGGATTTGACGATTCAGACCTATGTTAGCTGATGTTTTTGAGGCTAAGTCAAGGGCTGTTGCCCCTAGACCAGTTGAGGGGGCTGAATGTTTCTCTATCAATGAAGATTGAGATCAGTGGCCCTTTACAAAACTGACGAAAAACCGCCGATTCTTGGCCTTTGCGTTTAATCTCATAACAGCCGTTTTAGCTGCTGCTCATGCCGTCCCGTCGCAATTTGGTCGAGCAATTTTCGACATTTCTGCAATTTGAAGGCGATCGCCCCCGTCCCTGGCTGGCTGACCCTCGCCTGCGCCGCAGCATGGAGCGTCGTTTAGAAAGTCAGGCTGCCCAGCAAGAAGAAAACTTCTGGGCCCTTTACTGGCATAAACAATGGCTCAAGCATCAGCCTACAGACATAACTGGCCAACCTGCTGTAAAACCCAATCCGACTCAGCAGCTACCCCAGAATCACCTCACGGCTTTTGTTCAAGACGGTTGCTACTGGGCCGCTCACAAAACCGTCACAAGGTTCAAGAATCTTCCCTATGGGCTTTCGGACTGTTTTCAGTTGGCGATCGCCCAATTCAACAAGATTCTTAAGGGCTTCGATGCAGCCTACGGCTCCGACTTCGCGACCTATGCCAACGCCGCCTTTGCCAGCCTCATCCGCGAAACCCTGCGCCAGCGAAACGAAGTCGATATTTGCACGGACTGGGGGCTACTGCGCAAGCTGAGCAAAAAACGCCTCACCGAAGCCCTGCTGCTCCAAGGGCTAGGCGAAGCTACCACCAAGAGCTATGTGCTGACCTGGCAAGGCTTTAAGCTTCACTATGTGCCCCACCAAGCCACGGGCACTCGCAAGCTGACCAAGCCTGATGACGAAACCCTAGAAAAAATAGTTGCTTACTATAAGGCTCAAAAACGCGACCAGCTCAGCAAAGACCATCCTGACGCCAGTTCTGAAGACATTGAAACCTGGCTCCTCGCCACCGCCAAAGCGGCCCGCCAATACCTCTATCCCACCCAGGTTTCCGTGAACGCCCAACGAGCGGGGCAGGAAACGGAATTTATCGATAGCTTGCCGGAAACCAACGAGCTGTCGCCCATGGATAGCCTGGTTGAGGAGGAAGCCCAGAGCGAACGCCAACAGCAACGCCAAGCCCTGGGCGATGTGCTGGACCAACTCTTGGGGGAGCTGGATGGTGATGCTCAGAAATTGCTGGGCTTTTATTACCGTGATGGCATGACCCAGCAGGAAATGGCCAAAGCCCTGGATGTTAAGCAATACACTGTTTCCCGCAAGCTTAGCCGCATCCGCCAGGGCATGGTCAAAAAGCTGGCGTCTTGGTCCGTGGAACAAATTTCTCCAGAGGACGTAGACAATTTGCATACTGGCCCAGACCTAGACCTACTGAGTACTGTCAGCAGCGTTCTCGACGAATGGCTTCAACAGCATTTCTCTGCCACCGAGCCTAGCGAATAACAACAGTCCTGACCCAAACCTCTTTTCTCTTTTGCGCCATTCCCTGGGTTTCCACTATGTCCTTCACCACTGCTCTCATTGATTCCGGTCAACTTCACCTAGAGGTGGAAGCGACCCAGCGCGATCGCATCTGGGCGGACAGCCAGTCCTTTGCTACGCCTGTTAGCCGTTGGACGGCTTATTTGAATGGATTGGCGATCGCCGCAATCCTGCCTTGGCTGAAAGAAGAAGGCATGGCTCCCCGCTTCAATGCAGCGGCCGCAAAGAACCAGTGGGAGTTAGTGAGTGGTAGCTCCATTGATGTGGGTCATTCCATCCACCAGCAATCAAAAGCAGTCATCCATGAGGATGGCTCAAGCGAGACAATCTCGAAGACGAAGCCGCGCAGGCAGCGTCTTGTGGTTTTAGCGAGTGAGCAGCTTGATCTGGACGAATGGACTGTGCCTCAGGAATGGGTTGATAGTCCTGCAATGGTGGCTGAATATTTCTTGACCGCTCAGGTCAACCCTGACGATAGCAGCGTTCGCCTGGTGGGCTTTACGACCCAGCAGCGGCTCAAAAAGGAGGGACAACTAGATCTCAATCAGCGAATCTATAGCTTGACTCAAGAAGACTGGCTGGGCGATCTATCACTGCTCGCTCTCAGCGTTGACGCCTGGCCAGAAGCTCAAGCTGAAACAATTGAACTGCCTGAGCTTTCCGTGGAAGCCGCTGATAGCCTGATCGAACGCTTGGCCAATCCCGAGCAGCTAGAGCCCCGCCTCAACATCCCCTTTGACCGCTGGGCTGCTCTCCTATCCCATGGCGGCTGGCAGCAGCGCCTAGCCGAACGACGCCGTGGTGAGCCTGTCCAACGCTCCATCGTAGACTGGGTGCGCAATGGCCTTTCTAATCTGGGCTTGAACGAGGGCTGGTCCAATGCAGCTCCAAGCTTGGTGCCTGCCACCGTTGGTGTTCGTAGCTTAGCCACGGCAGAAGGAGCTGTGGATGAACAGGGCAATATTCTAGCTATCGGGCGTTCGCTCATCATCGAAGGCGATGCTTACCAGCTCAATTTCATCGCCTTGGATTTGGAAACCAACCGCTGGCGCATTGAGCTTCGGGGTGCCGATGGTAGCCAAATACAAGCTGGTTGGGTGTTACGTATATTTAGTGAAAACCTTCAGGATTTTGAAGGCAACGAAGATCGGGCTGAGATTCAGCAGAGCAACCTCTACATTGACCTTCAGCTTGCCCCTGGCGAAGGCATCGTTTGGGAAACCACGCCCCACGCTGAGGGTTACATTCCCGAGATTCTGCGTTTCTAAGGACAACACTCCGGACAGCTTTCGGGCTCCCTAGGAGGAAAGCTATCCACCTTATAGAGTGTATTTACAACCAAGCAGAGACACAGGTGGATAGCCTTAAAGAGATCCTAATGGGCCTACTGGAGACAGTGGGCTTTTTCACAAACCGCTGCTGCTCCTTCTTCCCATCTCGAGTCAAGCATTTGGTGGGAGACCTGTTTTACAGCAAGTTCAAATGGATGGATTTAAGGGGGCAGAGCTTTGGGTCTCCATGCGGTGGGAAAGTTACGCCAAGACGCCAATGTGAACTATCTCTAGCACGGTCCTCAATCGAGTGGCCTGGGTCGCAAGAAAAAATATGCACCGCAAGGTGGATTGGAGTAATCCCAATTTTCGTCGCTTCAAACGGCGATAAACATTCGATGATAGCACCCAGCTTTACAGTGCTGTCGTCTGATCCGGTGCCTTCAAGTGCAACATCCATCTCGTCTACCTGCTTAAAACCAAGGCAGGCAAGCGTAGCTATATCCTCAGCTTTGGGATTGCTCCCACGCTGCCTCATTGAGATGCAGTTGTTGACCTCCCGCTGAGGCAGATGCACCAGTTGGTGAGCTGTCACCTCGGACCCATTATCGTGGCGATCGGCTTTGCCTGTTCCCAAGGAGTCTCTTAAATCATCTAGAGATGGTTTCTTGTCTGGGGCCTGGATCGAAGCTTCAAATTTCTACGCTCGGCGCAATTTATTTATCGCCACTGGTGGACCTGTGTATTGCTGTTGGAGACCGCATCGTTAGAGATGTCAGGCAAACAACCGCATTTATCCAGGACTTCACCATGGCATTTTCTTCTACTGCTTTCCTCGCTGTTTCCCGCTGGGTTGTTGCGCAACTCTCCCAAGCCATTTCAAGCGTTTGTTCTGCTGGCTTACTGGCCTATCGAGGCAGCGGGCGATTTGAGCCAGCAACGGTGTTGGCCTATCGCGGTACGGGAAGAGTTGCCAATGCAATGGGTTGCTACCGCGCGAGTGAACGAGGCCTCAGCAACGTTTTGGCTTATCGTGGCACTGGTAAAGTTGTGAATGCAACAGGCTGCTACCGTGCTAGTGAACGCGGCATTCAGATTGTCTTGGGTTGCTATCGCGCCAGCGAGCGGGGTTTGCAGTTTGCCTAAACGCTGTCTGTCTAGCCCTGCCTAAGACTGGACTCTCTTGAACTGCGCTTATGCTGTGCGAATCCACTCCCGCAGTTCTCGATCGGCCTTCATCTCGCTCAGACGAGCGGTGGCCAAGAAATCATACAGTTTCGTCTTTGGGACTTGGGGAAATGTTGGACTGCAATCGACTTCTGCATAGGTTGAGTCTTGCAGCTGATAGATTCTCCAGGCTTCACCGTTGTATCGCCAAAATTCAGGCACTCCCATGGCAGCGTAGAGCTGTAATTTATCGATGTCGGTATGAGTGATATCGACTTCCACAATTAAATCGGGGGGCGGGTCTTGCTCTAAATCAACGCTTCGTCCTGCCACTAGAGGTTGATTTTGAATGTAATAGGCTGCATCTGGCTCACTAGAGCGATCCAGAATCTCCCGATCTAGCGTTGTGGACCCCATGGTTTTGGTATCCATTCCGAGTTCTGAGGCGAGGATGTAAATGAAGCGACCAATCAACCAGGCTGAGAACTCGTGAATCTCAAGCGGCATGGTTATCTCTAGGGTTCCTTGGGAGTAGGTTAAGCGAGTATTTCGGTCTGGGCTTAATGACTGCCGCACAGCTAGAAAGCCTTGCCAAGTGAGCGATCGCAATACGACCCGCTGTTCTCCAATTGGCAGGGGTACGGGCTGCTGAACCAAAGGGGCGGCACTAACCATGGGAAACCGTTAGGGCGGAACTGTGACTATTCTAACGAGCAAAGCGGGGCAAGCTGCTTAACTGGCTGCTGCGGGCAAGGTGCTGTGAAATGCTTCTAAGGTTTCAAAGATGCCGTTGATGACGTTGTCTTTCCCGGCAAACAGTTCATCTGGGCCGCCGGAATGGAGGCTGCTGAAAGGAGGCTCATAGAGGGCTCCGGCTTCCATGATGCCGCGCTGGGTGAGCTGGTCGATGACCATTTCAATAAAGCGGATTTGGTCCGGGGTGAGGCTGGTATCGCCCAGGAACTCGGCAAAGGCTTCTTGGGCAGCAGCGCTGTCTAGGCCCACCAGGCTACTGCTCAATCACCGACAGCGGATTAGAAATCCCCCCCGACCACATCGTGTCCCAAATCTTATCAACGCTGGATTTCAGTTCGCCCGTGATCATAAAGATGCCTTACTCGTTACTTGATCCAGCCCTCAGGCGTCCTGCCCAAAGCAGACAGCCCTAGACTGGTCTCACCCGTCCAATTATTCATTAGACAAAAGATTCAACCCATTTCGTCAGTCAGCAGCAAAAAAACATACAATTGCCACGGATTTCAGCCAAAAAGCTCAGCTTGTTGGCCCCCATCCCCTGTCATGGAAAAAGTCAAGTTTTGAGCAGGCTATACAGTGGGGCATCGATAAGGTGCCCCTTCTGCCGTCATGGGTAGCAGTGAATCAATTTGTTATTTAACGGTTGTGCCTCCTTTGACTTCATTC
>CALECT010000025.1 GCA_937949725.1 uncultured Pseudanabaenaceae cyanobacterium | reverse complement strand
TTGCTTGGCGATCGCCAGTTTCTCTTCCAGGTTTAGGCTCGCACCCGGAGACTGCTCGCCATCCCGCAGGGTTGTGTCGAAAATCAGGATGCGATCGTCCTGGTGGTCGGGCTTGGAAGATTCAGTCTGACGAATAGCTTTGGTCATGGTCTAGCGTTGCTCACCAGATGCGGTGAGAGATGAGATTCGCGATCTATGACAGAACTGACCGGAATACAACGTCCACCGAAAGGGCAAAACCGAATAGACACAGACTAGGCTTGGTGGCTCGCCGTTGCTTCGCAACGCTCATTCGGGGTCGTTCAGTCCCAGATCACTCTTCTGTTCATCTTAGAAGGCTATCTCAAGCTCCGCGCAGAAATTCTGATCGAGTAAGTTCGCAAGTCTTGGTTTTTGAGCTTGGGCTCCCTTAGCCAATCTGGCGTAAAACTTCATGGGCTTTAACCTGTTCTCTCAGAACCGCAGTTATTTCTCTGCGGTTCTGAGAAATAATTCTCTCCTCCTTAGCCTGCAATCATCTCCTCTAGACTGATTTCACCTGTCAATGCGAGCTGGAGCGAACCGTTTTGGCAGCTAGCGCAGCTGCAGCAGTCGGGCGCTGAACTATCGTGGGCGACCATGCGATTGGAGCCAGTATCGCCGGAAATGCCCGAATCCCGATTCTCTGACTGATTTTGCGTTGCCTGGCTGTAGTCCACCTCATAGCCGATGTCATCGAAGATCGCGATATCCAGGATAGTGGGCAGTTGACGAACACCGGGGAAGCTAATGGGGTCTAGGACGACTTCACCTGAGCCCCCAAATTCATGGCCGTCTTCAATATGAGAGCCTTCTAAGGGAATAGCCGTACCACCATTCCTGGCTATGGCATTGGGGCCTGCAAAATCTCCGGCGCTGTTGAGGTGCTCAGAGAAAGCTTCAATCGCGGCGTTGAAACCCAGAACGTGGCCGATTTCATGAACAGCCGTAGAAATGAAGTCACTCTGGTTGTTGGGGATGTCGTTACTTGTACTCGGTGTGGCGTCAAAGAACCAGTCAGCATCTCTATTGAAGGAGATCGAACCGAGCCAGGGTTCAAAATCACTACCAACGTAGCGCTCCTCGTTCAGGTAATAACCCGAGGCACCGCCTTGACCTAAGGTCCCGCTACCTAGTGAACGGGCACCCACGAAGATAAGGAGGTCATCAATCTCTACATCCGTAATGAAGATGTCGTTGATCCCTGTGAAAGACCCAGTTTCGGGGTTGGTGACGAAGGGGGTGGCTGTGCCGACTGTTGTGGTCTCAAAGTCGTCTAGGATAATGCTCTCCCAGACTTCAGCAGAGGCTTCTAAAGCAGCACGGCGCTCTGCTGTGAACCAGCCATCGGTGTCGAAGCGGTAGTCGAAGGTAATGTCAAAGCCGTTGGATATGTCATCCTGTGGCTCAGGAGGAGCTGTAGGGGCAGGAGTAGGGGCAGGGGGCTCTTCAGGTATCTGCTCGTCTTGAGCCGTGGCGTTGCTCTGGGTGGCCGATTGGGCTGCGATGACAGCTTGCCAACTGGGATTTGCAATGGATGGGAGAAAAAGGCGCTCGGTTAATGTGCTGTCATTGTCTTGACTGCTGTTCATCTGCCATAGCGCATTCCCGCCTGTTTCATAGTTGCGCCACAAAATACTGACAGAACCATCTCCATTGAGATCTCCCGCGCCTTGGATTTGCCAATTGGGACTGTTTAAGCCCTCAATGAAAGAACGGGGAGTATTGCTCTGATTTGGACGAACATCCCACCAAATTACATTTTGACCCGACTGTTGGTTGCGCCACAGAATATCGGTAGAAGAATCGCCATCGAAGTCTGCTGCACCCACGATCTCCCAGCTAAGATCTGAAAGGCCTTCTACAAAAGCTCGCTCCTTAATGCTTGCATCGCTATTCATTAGCCAGACAGCGCTGGCACCGGTATCGTTCTTGCGCCAAAGGATGTCAAGGTTGCCATCCTGGTCGAAATCCCCCGCTGCTTTAATTTCCCATGAGGTGTTTGCAAGTCCTGTGATAAAGCTTCGTTCTTGAACAACGCCGTTGTTCATATACCACAGGACATTTTGCCCATTCTCGCGATTGCGCCAGAGGAGATCACTATAGCCATCATTATTGAAGTCACCCGCTGCGGCTATGAGCCAATCGGTATCACCGAGTCCCTCGATAAAATCAGCATTGATGTTGCTTTCGGTCGGAGTCTTCCAAACGGCGTTAGCACCAGTGCTGTAATTGCGCCAGATGATATCGCCATAGCCATCTGCGTTGATGTCGCTATGTAAGGGAGGTGCTATTGCCTGGGTAGCACCTTGAGTTTCTCCGCCAGTGCTGCCATCGAGGCCGTAGGGAGTCACTATGTTGGAATTTGCTGCCGATGTAAGGGAGAGCGCAGCAGCGAAAGCATTGGTGACGTCTGGGTTCGGCATCTTGAGTTTGTGGAAGCTTAAGCAGTTACAAGTTCAAGATGGCTTTTCTTTTATGAAGAAGATTCAGAGCAATTCAGGATGTTGATTATTTCGCTTTCGTGAACTTGTTGCTTGTCCTACGCAATTATTTTCTCGGTTCAAATTCTGTTTAGGGCCGCTCTACAGGCTCAAGAAGCTTTGGCTAGATTTGCATGCTTTTCCGCAATTGAGCGAGTTCCTATTGTTGGCAGACCCTCTGTTGACTTTCCACCTTGCAGGGGGACTCCGACGGAAGGGGGAAGTTCGGTTTGCGCTGACGGTTATTGCTTTTAGTTGGGGACGCTTTGGAGAGATTCTGTCTTTTTGTGATGTTGATTTAGAGAGCTTTGCAGGTTGTGATGCGGGTGGAATTGCTTTCGGGCACCTCGATTAATTGCCTAGTCTGCGGAAAATCGTGGCTGAAACCCATGGAATCTCGTTCGCGATCATCTCGAAATGTGGATTAATCGAGGTGCCTTTTCCCTAATGCCTGGATGCTCTTGTCAGGGTATGGGTATCGATGATGGATGTCTTGTCGTTGTCTCTTAACATCTCGGTTACGCCTGAGTGGACTATTGGGTCTGCCTATTTATGGGGCTTAAGCCGCTGAACTTGCCTCTACTGATGAATTCCAGGGGAGAGTCTCAGCCCTGATGAGTTTGCCAATGCAGCCTAGGGACTTTCTTTATGCACTGTGGTTGCGCTTTGGGCTAGGATCTAGCGGTAAAGCTTGTTCTTCTACAGATACAACACAGTTTCGGGTTGTTGCTTCTGATGGCGTGCAGTGAAGCGAGGCAGTGAGTGTGTTTGGCGGCCTCCCCTCTATGGGTCAAGGCGGCGATCAAGTTATCAGTAAAGCGGTAACTGCGGCGATCGCAGCCTTGTTTAAACAGACAGAAAGCCTTGAGGCGGCGGTTCGAGCTGAACCGATTGCTAAGCTTTTGCAAGGTAGCATTGACGGCTTTGACCTGGTAGGTCAAGGGCTGCGCATGTATAACGGCCTCCGGATTGAGGTCATGGAGCTCTATCTCCAAGCCATTTCTATTGATTTCGGCGCAATATTTAAGGGGCAAGTTAATCTCCGCCGGGCAGTGGAAGCCACTATGCGGGTGGTTCTGACAGAGGAAGATTTAACGACATCGTTTAATACGCCCTTTGTTGTGGCGAAGCTTGAGTTAATTGAGTATCAGGGCAAGCCTCTGAAGTTCCAAAACACCACCATGGCGGTGCAGAAGAATCGCAAGTTGAAGCTCGATACCACGGTGAATGTGGGTGATCAGCCTGACCCTGTCCAGCTCAGCATTGAAGCCGGGGTGGATGTCGAAGATCGACGCAAGATTCAGTTTGTCGATGTGGCCTATGAAGGGGACGAAGAGTCCCAGTCTGTAGCGAAGGCGCTGGTAGCCCACGTCAATAGTTTGATGAATTTGGACAAGTTTGCGTTAGATGGGACTCAGCTGCGGGTGGACCGCATTCGCATTCGCGGTTCGAAGCTGGTGTTTTATGGGACGGCTAATATTGAGAAATTTCCAGAGGCTAAAGGAGCTGCCTAATAGGTTGTTTGAGAAAGGCCTCTGCTGTCGCAGGATGACACTTACTATAGATAGCTACCAAGATGAATGGGAACTCAACGTTTCCTCTCGGATCAAGGTTTCAGATTTGACGCTCGGCCAAGTTCTCTAAACGACCTCTATGTGACAGCAGCACTGAGCTGGGGGAAGGCTTGGCGGATGGCGGGGTGGATGATCTCATACCGGTGAATATTAAGACCCTTGGCTAGGTTTGGATTAGCTTTGAGTGCTCCTATACCTTGATTCGCGAGCTGAAGTACGTAGGGCAAAGTGCTGTTGTTGAGGGCTTGGGCGGCAGTGGCAGGAGCGGCTCCGGGCATGTTGGGAACGCCGTAATGGAGGACGCCTGCTTCCACATAGGTCGGTGAAGTATGGCTGGTTGTGCGAATGGTTTCGATGCAGCCGCCTTGGTCTACAGCAACATCGACGATGACTGAGCCAGGGCGCATTTTTCCCACCAGTTCTTGGGTGACGAGGGTTGGAGGACGTCTGCCTGGGACTAGGACGGCACCGATTAGAAGATCGGCAGAGGGAACAACGGCTTCAATTTGGGCGGTGCTGCTGTGGAGGAGTTCAACGCGGGAGCCAAATAAAGCTTCGAGTTCACCGAGGCGATCGAGGTTGATATCAATGATTTGAACTTGGGCGCCTAGGCCTACTGCCATTTTGGCGGCTTCGGTGCCGACGACTCCGCCGCCTAGGATTGTGACCTGTCCGGGTCGTACACCGGGGACGCCGCCGAGGAGAATGCCGCTACCGCCTTGGGGCGCTTCAAGAAAATGAGCGCCAAATTGAACGGCGAGGCGTCCGGCGATGATGCTCATGGGGGTGAGTAGGGGGAAATGGCGATCGCGTTCCACGCATTCATAGGCGATCGCGCTAGTGCCGCTATCCAGCAATGCTTCTGTCAGAGCCTGATTCGCTGCCAAATGCAGGTAAGTGAATAACAGAAGCTCTTTACGTAAATATTGATATTCGGCTTGCAAGGGTTCCTTGACCTTGACCACCATGTCTTGGGACCAAGCTTCGGCCGCATCCTCTGTTATTGTGGCTCCAGCTTGGCGGTAAGCATTATCTGCTTGGCCTGCACCGATACCAGCCTGGGTTTCCACGACCACGCTGTGGCCTTGATCCGTTAGGGCTCGAACGCTGGCAGGAAGAAGACCAACCCGTTGCTCTTGATCTTTGATTTCCTTGGGGATACCGATGTTCATGGCGTTCATCTCTTAGGCGTGAATAATGGGCTCTAGAGGATGCTGCTGAGCTGTCCTAATCTTGTTGTTCAGGCAACAATTTGCTCTGCAATTATTCGTAGGGGACATAGCACTGCGATGGGCGATGGGAGCAGGGAGATTGCCTGGGCTGGATACAGCTACAATCTAATGCCTGTCTTTGGGATTTGGCAGCCTGTCAGGAACATAAATCTATCTAAGAAGGTGTATGGCGATTCAGCCAGGCGGCAGAATTGAGACTCCACACCTCAGATTGAAGCGCGTTGGTCGTTTGGGCTTTAGTCAACCTCAGGTTCAGGCTGAAGCTGCTTGTATACGTCTCTAGTTCGAGTGACTGAAGCTGAATGATTCCCTCAGACCGTCAGGTTCACAGAGGTAGAGGTTAGAGGTGCATCTTGGGCGATTGCTGAATCCCCCTTGGAGGGTGGACTGCGGGAAACGTTATATTGTTATTGCTTGTTCTGTATGATGTGCCCTAATCCATGGCTAAACTGACTCCGACCGTAATGCCCGAGTTTAAGCAGCCCAAGTATGGCTTTCATCGCTATGCCGAGAAATTCAATGGCCGAGCTGCGATGGTCGGCTTTGCTGCCATTGTTTTGATTGAATATTTCACGGGGCGGGGGTTGTTGAGCTGGCTTGGTTTGACCTAAGGGCTTCTCCCATTGCTCTCCGTTTAGATTGTCCCGTTGACAATCACCCTTGTGTTCCCCATTCGCTATCTCTTGGAGGGCTCCCCTGTGGCGCGTACTACCTCTCGTAAAGATCCCATCGCTAGCTTTATTTGGACGGTGGGTGCCGCTGATATGGTCATTGGCGGAGTGGGTGAGCGTGGTTCGCTGTTTGCACTGGGGCTTTTGACGGTGGGGGCGGGGTTCTTGGTCCGCTGGTTACGTCAGCAGCGATATGAGCGTTCTGTTGGTGCTTGGCGAGACCGAGCTGGTAGCTCCTTCCCTGCAGCATTCTCAGCTCAATCACTCTCGGCCAAAGCCAGAGATGTTTCGGTTGTGATTGCCCGGCGATTGCGATCGTCTGGGGTGACTAGGACCTCTCGTTATTCTCGGGGCTATTCTGCGGCGGCTAGACCTGGTTTTCGTGCCAATAGCTTTGTGAATTCAGCCCAGTCCCAGCCTCGTCGGAATCCGAGTAATCCTCCATCTCGCCAGAGAGCCACAATTATTCCGAGATCTGTGGGCTCTCAGTCCTTGGAAAGCCGTCCACGGGTCACGCAATCTGATTCTGGGCTAGCCCAAGATGGGACTGCTAATCGTAATTTTCAGGGGCCGCCTCTTAATTTGCCTCCTGCGCCTCGAACTCGAGCTCGCCGTGGACGACGGATTTATTAGGGGTTGTGCTCTGTTCGATGATGAAAGCCGAGCAATTATCAGTTCATGGGCGGTGCACTAATGCACCGCCTTTCGTGATCTTGTTTGTGGATTGATGAACCTGGGATGGTCTGCTGACTTCCCTGGCAATAAAGCCTTTAGGATGGAAGCTGACGATTTTGTTGCTGGCTCAACGCCGCTGTCCGATTATGGCTTCCGCTGCTGTTCCCCCTGTTGATACTGCTGAGCAGGTTTCTGCGATCGCAGATAACTCACCTTTAATTGGTCGTTCCCAGGCGGAGCTGACGGCATGGATTCAGGCGCAGGGGCAGCCCGCCTATCGAGGGAAGCAGTTACACCAGTGGCTGTATCAGCGTCAGGCTCGCAGCTTGATGGAGATTTCTGTATTTCCCAAGGTTTGGCGGGAGCAGATGACCCAGCGAGAGCATGGGGGAGAGCTAGATCTGGGACGCTCTAAAATTCATTTCCGCTCGGTGGCTCCCGATGGCACGGTGAAGTTCCTGTTGCGGCTGAAGGATGGCCATATCATTGAAGCGGTGGGGATGCCCTCGGAGAAACGCTTAACGGTTTGTGTCTCTTCCCAAGTGGGCTGTCCCATGGCCTGTGATTTTTGTGCGACGGGTAAAGGGGGCTTTCAGCGGAATCTGACGGCGGCGGAAATTATTGATCAGGTGTTGACGGTCCAAGAAGACTTTGACCGTCGGGTCAGCAACCTTGTGTTTATGGGCATGGGGGAGCCATTGCTGAATACGAAAGAGGTGGTGAAGGCGATTCACTGTCTCAATCAAGATGTGGGCATTGGCCAGCGGGGAATGACCGTTTCGACCGTGGGGATTCCGGGGCGGATTCGTCAGCTGGCGGAGCTGGGCACGGTGGATGAACGGACACCGCAGTTCACCCTAGCGGTGAGTCTCCATGCCTCCAACCAGGAGCTGCGGCAGAAGTTAATCCCCACGGCTAAGAAGTATCCCTTTGAGGAGCTGTTGGAAGAATGTCGGGAGTACTTGTTGATTACGGGGCGGCGGGTGAGCTTTGAATATATTTTGCTGGCGGGGTTGAATGATTCCCTACGCCAGGCGGATGAGTTAGCAAAGCAGTTGCGGGGCTTCCAGAGTCATGTGAATTTGATTCCCTATAACCCGATTACGGAGGTGGATTACAAGCGTCCGACTCGGGAGCGGGTGGAGGGGTTTGCCCAGCGGTTGCGCGATCGCCATATTGCAACCAGCGTTCGCTATTCCCGGGGCCTGGAGGCAGATGCGGCCTGTGGGCAGCTGCGAGCTCAGAAGGTTTAGAGACGGGTCTTTGGTCTAACCCCAAAAAGTGCTCGATTCCAATTTGGAATCGAGCACTTTTTGCTTGCTGGGAGCCCCTGATGAGTCAGGGGTAAAACAGTGGTTCGGACTCTAGGAATCTTGACCAGGAGCGTAGGCTTCGATCACTTTGCCACCTTCGCCCATGACCATGAGGTAATCGCAGGTGCCGCACTGGGTACGGATGATGCGGTACTCAGGCAGATAATAGCGCTCCGCAGCAGAGCAGCCGCAATTAGGGCAGCAGATGCGTTGGACTTGGGTGGAGGCGGTGGAGGACTTTGCTTTGAGCTGGGACATAGGAGGAGGCTGAAGGGGGACGCGGCGAGAAGCGAGAAACACCACCAAAGTTGTAAGTACCCTGTCGATCTGGGGATAGAAGGAGGGAATCAGGGATTTTGCTGGGATCGCCTCGGAAAATGTAGGGGGCGATTCCTAGGGAAGCTGGCAAAGCTGTCGCCGTAAGAGAGAAGCGTTCGAACAGTTGGAGTGAACTAAAGGGAGTTTCCTGCTCACTGAGTCATGCAAAATGCGCGACTAGGTCTCAACAAACTCAACAAACTTCTCGAACTCGGTTTAGATACTTGGGGGAAATACCTAATGACCTGTTGGGATCAACCTTAAACGGGATCAATTTAATCGCCCAGGCTTAGGGAGCAAATTTAAGGTTCTCTAATTATTTGGTCCGAGGAATAGGTCATTTAGATGCGATCGCTACTGTTTTCCATGGGATTTTGTTTCAATTTCGACATAATCAGATATATAACTTCTGCTCTAACATTCATTCTCTCCACAGCGGTAAAGGGGATCGTATGAACTGTTGCATTGCGTTGAGTCTCGTTATCAATCAATGCAATGAATGGATGTAGCGGCAGTCCGAATTAAGGGTTTGGCCTGAGAGGTTGTTTGAGAATCCTGCCAATTGTCCAATTTGCGACCTCGACCCGCAAGGCAACGTCGGAATCCAGTTCATTTAGGCGGCATCAAGGTCATCCTGCTACAGCTAGCTTTCTCAAACCACCTCTGAGGGAAATTTAGCCTTGCTTGGATTGCTCGCGCTGGAACTGGGTGAATAATTTTTCGCCTTCGACCCAGATGAAGACAAAGCTGCTGAAGCCGAAGCAAATGAGCAGTTCTTGGAAGCTGAGGGCATAGGTGCCAAAGAAATTGCGCAGGGCAGGGATATAAAGCAGCATCAGTTGGAGCAGGATCGTCCCCAGGACAGAGGCCCAGATGTAGGGGTTGCTCCCGGCTGGGACGTTGAGGGTGAGGCGGGAGCTGGAGCGGGCGGCGATCGCATGGCCCATTTGTGCCAGACAGAGCGTCGTAAACACCATCGTCCGCCAGCGCTCGGGGTCACCGGAATAGGCCGGGTTGTGGCTGTAGCGGAAGGCCCAGA
>CALECT010000024.1 GCA_937949725.1 uncultured Pseudanabaenaceae cyanobacterium | reverse complement strand
CTACTTATCAAGAGGCTTTCACTTCCTCCCTACTTAAAAGAACAGTGCTCTGAGCCTCAGCTTCTTTCTGTCTTGGATGCCCCTAAACCAATGATTTGTCTGAGAAACTAAGTCTCACCGAGTGGCTTGCAACTTTAGATCCTCAGTCAATACTTCTCCAGGTCATTTAACAAACCTCCTCTCCATCGTTTGCCTTTGCAGCAATCCAAACATATCTCCGGAATACCGTTGCATTGCACTATCAACAGTTTGGCTGATTAAACGGGAATAGTTCTCTGCCTTACTATATTGGGGATGATATAGCTCTTGTATCGCTAGACTTCGGCTTCCTAAAACAGGAGATAGACCAGGAATACCATTCACATCAATAACTTTGATCTCACCTTGATGATCCATTCGCATATCAATCCGAACATGATCGCGACAGTCTAATGCTACCGCCGTGCGCTCCGCCACATCCTCAGCCATGGCTTGAACCGCCTTATCTGGCTTGTGAAACTCTATGCCATGCTTATACTTGAGATCGCTGGTGATGATTGGATATTCTTGGTAACTATCGCGACGAAGAGAATTGACCACACTATACAAATGGCGTTTCTTGTGATTGCCCAGTACCAGCACAGTGTACTCATCTCCTGGCAAATACTCTTCAACAACAACAGGTTGATCCAGCTTGGTGATGATTGAGGTGACTTTCTCGATCAACTTTTCAGGTGTGCGGACAACACTGGTTTCATCAACGCCGGTGCTATTGGAACCATAGCAGGGCTTGACAATGAATTGCCCCTCTAGTTCTGTTAGCATCGCGACTGATTCTACCGAATCAATATAGAATTGAGCCGGGACAGGGACATTCTTCTTGCTTAAGGCGATACTTGTTTGTTGTTTATTCAGCATCATTTTTAAACTAGATGCTGAAGAGCCAATATAGGGAATTTCGTAAATTTCAAGATAGTCTTGAACCCATTTCTCATTCAATGGAACCTCAATAGAGTCTTCCTTTTCAGTAATGTGGTAAAGAGAACTCCATATCATGTCAAAATTTCTTTTCTGCAGGTAGTGGCAGAGGCCCTCATAACCTGTAGCGAAGAAAATCTCCACTTGTTTTCCACTGCTTTTAAGGACAGCTTCTAAGGCATGAGTTGTCTCTATGTTTCCCCAGCCTTGTATGTCGCCAGCAGTTCCGGTGATCAGTGAAATTTTCAAGATGAGGTCTCCTCTTTCAGAAATATAATTGGCGATTTAAGAGATTCTGTGCGGGAAAGTCCGATCTAAGTCAGCTCCTTTCTGAATGCCTTGTAGAGATGGCATAGTTAACACTTCCACTCTTGAACAAAACTCATTAATGGTTTGTTTTCGCTAGGTCAAGAAATATCTGTTGCTCAAGAAACAATTACTAATGCTGCTCAAGAAACAGTTACTAAAGACGATATCCTTCGCCCAGTAGTAGACCGAAAGACACTAGGCGTTGACTCAAACAACCACCTTGAATTTATTTCACAGGCTCTATCTAATGATCTGTATTGATATTGAATTGGCTGATGGGTAAAATGTCAACTATTGGGCTTCAATTAAATTTTTAGAATTTATACAGAACCGGATTTCGCTTCAGCTCTAGCTCTAACAAATCCCTGATTAATCGGTCTATTAGTGGCTTGTGACAGACTCCCCTGGCCGCTATTTGCCGTAATGATTGACTGAATTACATTGTGAATGAGTCGTTTCGCTTTTCCTCAGAGGCTTTTAGAAATTGTCTTTGGTTTGGTGATCAGAGACATTGATTTGATAGACTCATCTCTGATAGGAGCTGAAGCCCAATGCCAATAATCCTTGTCATATCTCTCTCAAATACGATGATTGACATCAATGTGACTCTATGAAAAGGCTCGTGTCTTGGTCTTTGCATGTCACGATGATTGGGCTTGCTTGGGGACTCCTTCATCCCTGTGGCTACCTTGCTCACCTGACTAAAGCTGAAGGGTCGTAACAATAAAGTTCTAGTGAATTGAGCTCTTGAGTCACTAACAGCTTCTCAGGGAAAAGGACTTTATTTCTGTAACGTGAAAAATGGTGAATCTCCCTTTGTTGTAAGATTCCTAGCTACTTATGGTTGCTATGGATAACTTGTCTAAATCTGTTTTTTCCCTTAAGAGGATGCGAAAAATCTGCCTTGGGCAAGACCATTGCGCTTAAGGTAGAGTATTGCATCTTTATTCTTGATGCTTCTCATCAACTAGGATTTGTAGGATTTTCTGTTCTGCTCTGGAGTTGATGCACTCTTCGGCTTTTTCCCCTTCATACACACCCGTAACAGCACAAAATATTTCATGGAAATTCTCAACCATAGCTCCACATCTAAAAGGCCCAATATCTTGATGATTATGGTCGATCAGATGCGATTTCCTCGCTTCGGATATGGTGAAGATCATGGATTTGTAGACCCCCTCAAACGAATTCTCGGATTTCAGGATAATGCCCATGATTCTAACGAGTTTAGAAAGTTTTTCCCTGGTTTCAGTGCCCTAGCGAACAATGCTGTTGTGCTCAATAATCACAAGACAGCTTCTGCTGCCTGCGTTCCAAGTCGCACCGTCTTGTTTACGGGACAATACGGTACCCGCACAGGGGCTCTGCAAACCGATGGCGTTTTCAAAGATGGGGCTTCTCCCAAATTTCCCTGGTTGCCCGTGGGAACATTCCCGACCATGGGGCATTGGATGCGCGAGAATGGCTACACAACCCACTATTTTGGCAAATGGCATATTTCCGGGGAGGAGACTACTGATCTCGAAGACTATGGATTTTCGGATTGGGAATTGAGCCAGCCTGATCCCCATGGAACATTACCGAACAATCTTGGTTACTATCGTGACTACCAATTTGAAGATGTTGTCACGTCTTTCCTGCGTCGCCAAGGCTTGGGTGTTCCCTATAATATCGCGCATGCCAAAGCGAATGTTCAAGAGGCTCAAGGGGAGGAGCCTATGAAGGTTTCGGAAGAACCCACACCTTGGTTTGCTGTATCTTCTTTTACTAACCCCCATGACATCGGCAGTTACCCAGGTCTGCCAAGCACTGTTTCTGATGCCAGAGTTGCTGGCGCACCCTATACGCTAGCTGTTCCTCCCCAGGGTGCAAAGGGAGCCTTGCCCAAAAGTGGCACCATGGTCATTGAACTCAATCGCCTCGGCTTTCCTCAGAACAATGCCAACGTACCTCCCACCTGGAATGAGGACTTAAACAACAACAATAAACCCTCTTGTCAGTTTGACTATGCCTATAAGATGGGCCTAACGCTGGCCTCTAAGGCGGGTCGATTGGTATCTGAAAAAGCAGCAGCGGAAGCTGATGAAAGAATAGGGCCAGATGCGCAATTTAAAATTGCAGTTGAGGCCACTCTGGCCCATAACAAAATTGGTTTGCCATTTGCCCTAACGGAGGATCCAGAGCTCGCCAGTCGTTCCTTTATGCAGTACTACGGGTATGTGATGCATGAAGTTGATCAGCATATTAGTGCTGTGCTCAAGGCTCTAGATGAATCTGGTCAGGCTGATAATACAATTGTCATTTTCTGCCCTGACCACGGTGAATACGGTGCCTCCCACCATATGATGATGGAAAAATGGCATTCTGCTTATGAAGAGTTAGTGCATGTGCCTATGGTAGTTCGTTTCCCATTGGCCTTGCACCAAGTACCTGGTGGTTTAAAGCAGGTTAGTGATGTCACTAGTCATGTTGACCTTTTGCCGACTATCCTTGGATTCTCTGGTGTTAATAGCGAGCATCAAACAGCGATTAAAGATGCACTAGAGAATCAGATGCAAGAGGATGCAGTGACCAATAAATTCACCCATGTACTTGATCCAGTTGGGGTTGACCTGAGTCAGTTTGTCTTAGGAAAAGAATCCATCATCAAAGCGACTAGCGATACCAAAGATGTTCGTGAGCGAGATGGTGTTCTATTTATTAGTCACGACACTATTACCGAGCCATTTCTCGGTGAACAATTGGTGGCAAAAACCCCTGTCGATCTAGATCGCCCACCCACACAGTATGAGGTCTACAATGCTGCTGTAGATCAACTCATTGAAGGGGGGCTTCAGCTCGCGCCAGGCCCCGTTCTGCAGCCCAACAACGTTCACTGTGTTATCCACAAGGATAATTGGAAGTTGGTGCGTTATTTTGAACCCAGCCTAAAAAATAGTACTGACTATACCCAAAACAATCAATTCGAGCTCTACGATCTCAATACAGACCCCAATGAGCAGTGTAACCTGGTCCATTTCAAAGTAGCTGTCCCAACTGCAATTGCGGCTGATCGCATTCCTGCGTCTCTTCAAGGTGTGAACATTCAAGCTCAAGCAGATAAGTTGATGGGCTTACTGGAGCAACTGGAATCAGAGATGCTGTAGCCGATACTGGAATGACTGTAAGGTCATTCGCTCCTCTGTGTTGCATTTCATCTGATTGGGTATATCTCTTGCCCTGAAACTTTAGGCTTAGAGATATTTCAAATTCTCTGCGATTGAAGAAATGGAGGGCAAAGCCTTGATTGGTTTTTCCCTTTTTGTCTTGTTGGAATGTTGATTGTCACTGACGCGTTTGCTGGAGGAATGCAGCATTTTGATGCTTGCTGTGATATGTCCTGAATGCTGAAAGTCTTTCCTAGATAAAGACTGAGTAAAGAGGATGGCATCTCACCGGCTCAGGAAATGCTGTAGCGCCATCACGGGAAGCCAAAACAGCTTGGTGAATTTTATAGGGTGAAGCCAGTGCAATATTATCTCAAGAATTCTCATCTCTCATGGCATTAATCTGGGAGCTAACCCCGATTCTGTTTGAAGAAAAAGGATCTATACGGAACGCTTCAGCTTGGCATTGTGTCTACTAGCAATAACCTTAGCCGCAGCCAACCACCATGCTCCAGCAGGCCCTTAGCCGCATTTCCCGTTTCCCGCTCTTGCCCGTTCTTAAAGTTCTTGGCTTCAGTGCGTTTTGGATTTGGAACCTGCTGTTTGCTGGCGTAATTTATTGCGGCATTGTGCCCTTCGTAGGCATCCCCCTCATCCTGGCCACCGCCACGGGCGAGATTCCTCTTCCCTTCACCCTGTCTTTAGCTCTATTCCTGGCTGTTCCCATGGGCTCCATGGGCCTGGGCATTCGCTTCTTGAAGCAGCCCAGCAAAGTAATGAAGCTGTTTTACGGCGTGGAGCTGCCTTTGCTGCTGCTCTGTATTTTGCGGTTGTTTGCCTTGCGGGAGTTGACCCTAGCTGGAGACTTTGTTGTTGGGACAGTTCTGCTGGCGATCTTTACCTATGCCTGGAACTTGATTCGAGGTGAGCGGGTTGATGTGAGTCAGAAGAATACTGCGATCGCCGCCGTCAAAACCGGCCTCCAGACTCTTGTTCTCCTCATCGGCCTTTACGTCAGCGCCCTTCTTTTAATCTATGCCCTGCCGCTGATTGCTTGGCTGGTTAACGCGATCGTCACCACCAACTGGTTGGGAATCATTGCAGACTTTGGGAGCTGGACCTTCGAAGTCATTCGCTCTGGTGACCTCTGGGGCTTCTGGAATCTCTTCAGCGTCATTATCATGCTGGGCTTTGGCCTGCTGTTTTGGTCCGGTGCGGTCTTTATTTCGGTTATGCCCTCGGTTTTGGCAGCACTCTACATCCAAAGCAGCCAACGCTGTGCCCAGCTTTTTGCCCGCCAATATGGCCAGGTCAAAGTCATTTCCATTGGCCTGGCGACCCTCACCACCTGGACCATTCTTTTTGGAGCCTTCAACCAGCAACCCCAGGCCCAAGCTTTTGCTCTACTAGACGCTGCGCCCGATTCTCCCAAGGCCAAGCAAGAACTGCTGCAACGCTCCGACGAGATTCGCGATGGTTTGATGAATGCTTATCTGGCGGACTACCGCTATGTCAGCAGCGTTGATGCCAACGACCATATTCGCGCGATGTATCAGGCGACCTTCCCGGCGATTGGCACAGCCATTCCCCAGGCCATTCAAAACGTCTACAACGATCTAGCCGCGCCCTTCCTCTACCAAAACGCGGGCAAAGATGATGCTGCCAAAGCTGCCAAAGCTTACCGTCAATTCTTCGACCAGCCGATCCAAAAAGCTGAGCAACAGTCCATCACCCATGCGCTCAACTCCACCGCCAACCGCGATGAAGCCAAGGCGGGATTGCTGAACATTGACCAGAAAAAAGTCTTGCTGAAGCAACAGTCCGTTGCCGTCATCGAGCATGGTGACTGGGCCGAGGTGGAATTGTACGAGACCTATCAGAACAAAACCAGTGATGTTCAAGAGGTCTACTACTCCTTCTCCCTGCCCGAGAGTGCCGTCATTACTGGCGTCTGGCTCGGTGATACGGCCGAGCTAGAAAAGCGGTTTGAGCCCCAGGTGTCTCCTCGCGGTGCGGCTCAAAAGGTCTACAATGCCCAGGTCCAACGGGCTCGCCCCATCGACCCGGCACTGCTAGAGCAAGTCGGTCCCAGACATTACCGCCTGCGAGCCTTTCCGGTTCCCGTCGTACCTTTGGAAGTGCCGGACTGGGTTGACCGGGAAGGCGTCACAGCTCGCGACCCTGGCCCCACCGAAATGCACCTGTGGCTCACCTACGACGTCATGGGCGACGACCAGGGTTGGCCCATGCCTCAGCTAGGGGAAAAGCGAAATCTCTTCTGGAGCGGTAAGACCCAGCGCAGCCAAAATGGCCAAAAGGTTGCTGGTGCAATTGATGCTTGGCTACCCGACCATATTGCATCCAAAGCCCAAGCCAAGCCTGCCACCCATGAATTCGACTTGGTTGGCCACCGCATCACTGCCAAGCCGCTAACTGCCAAGGATTATGCACAGCCCCAGAACCAGAAAGTGGCGATCGTCCTGGATAGCTCCCGCAGTTTGGAAAATCACCGCAATGAGGTAGCCCAGACCCTAGGCTGGCTGAAGCAAAACGGCTTTGCTCAGACGAGACCAGGAGGCAACGATGCAGACCTTTTTGTTTCTGCACCGGAAGCTCAGCAGGCCAGCCGTCTGGACGATTGGCAAACCTTTGATGCCCAGCAGTTCCCCTTCTTTGGCAGCCTAGAGTTGAAGCAAATGCTCCAGCAGTTTGATGCCCTCAAAGGAGATACGGCCTACGATAGCGTTATTTTCCTCACCGATGGCTATACTTATGAGCTATCCAGCGATGGCGGTGATCTGCCAGCTTTGGACATGCCGTTATGGATGGTCCATGTGGGTCAGCTTCCCCCGGCCTATGACGATGCTGTGCTTAAGGCTATGCAGGATAGCGGCGGTGGTGTCGGCACCAGTTTGGGTGAAGTCTTGCAGCGTGGCGCAACGATCGCCAAACTAGACGCCGCTGCAATCTCCGACGGCTACGCCTGGTCCGTCTCCAAGCTCGAAGATGGCGTCAAACCGAAAGCAGTTGAGGCTGACTTCTCACCCCTGGCTGCGCGACAGTTGATTAACCAACTTGCGAAGACAACGGCAGCGGATGTGCCTGAAGAGCTGGACCGTATTCATCAGATTGCCAAGCAGCAGCAGATTGTCACGCCTTACTCCTCGATGATTGTTTTGGTCAATGATGACCAGCGGCGACAGTTGGCAGAGGCGGAAGCAGAGAGCGATCGCTTCGACCGCGAAGTTGAATCCGGCAGCGAAACCCTGGAAAACCCAAATAATCCCATGTCCGTGCCGGAACCTTCGCCTGTGATGCCGCTGTTGTTGGCGGGCGGGTTGTACTTGGGCTGGAAGCGAGTGCGGCGTTAAGGCGATTGTTCTATGGGGATTAGAGTTTTAGCTTTAATCCCAACCTGGAGTGCCTCCTGCTTAATCGGCTGAGGCATTCACTTTATTGGGTACCTCAGTCCTTCGTTGCTTGAGAGGCCCGTTGTAGCCATTCTTGAGCGACTTTCTCATGACCTATTTTTTGATAACTTTCCCCTAGCAAAGTGCCTATTGCAGTAACCTTTGGAGACTGAGTTTCGGGTAACAAGAGTTGCCAAGCTTGGGTGAGTGCAGTGATCGCAGCCTCAGGTTGATCTACCAAAGATAATATGTGGCCATGAGCTAACCATGCATCTGCTAGCAAGGGCTGTAAATCTGTACTTTTTTGAGCGTAATGGCACCCTCGTTCATTCTCTTGAAAATGCTCGACGAGAACTTTTCCTGCAATTGCCCATAGGCTCCAGCAGTGGGGGTATTTCTCTAACATTTCTGTCATCAGCGAGCGCGTTTTTTTGAGTTTCCCGACCGTGGGCAATATTTGACATAGAGCACGGTAGATTTCGCGATCGCACCGATCTTTAGAGAGACGATAGGCTTTTAAGATTGATGTGGCAGCAGCTTCAAGTTGGCCCAGGTCGCGCAAACACAGACTGTAGTAATACCAAGCTTGAGGATTCCCGCCATTATTCTCAGCAAAATCCTTGGTAATCTGGAGCCCTTTTTCAGGCTCTCCACGCAATACATAGTATTGAGCGAGTAAGTGATGGACCTCAGGTGAACAGGCGGCTTGAGCCAACAAGCCATTGATCAGCTTTTTGGTTTGTTTGCCATCGTCACCACAGACCTTGCCCTGACGGCAGCGATGGGCAATCAGCCGTTTAAGGGTTTGAACATCTTGGGCGGCAATGGCAACGGCATGATCTAAGCGTCTCTCTGCTTTAGATGGATTGTCCAAGGCTAGCAACAGATCGTGACTATAGATTAATCCCGTCAAATCATTGGGATCGAGCAATAAGATTGCTTCCATGCTAGCTAGGGCAGCTGCCGGAGATTCCATTGCTATTTGCGTTTGTCCTAAGGCTAACCAATGCGCTGGATTGGTTGGTGCAGCGTTAGTTGCTGCGGTGAAGGCATCGATCGCACCGTTCAAGCAATTTTGACAGGATGCAATCAATCCCTTGAGATGGTGAATGCTAGCCTCCTGCTTTGCCAGTGTTAGGGCTATTTGATAGACAGCGATCGCCTCCTCCTCTTGACCAACAAGCTGCAGGATCTTGCCGAGCTGAATCTGTGGGCTTAGTAATTGGGGCTGTTTTTGGATAACTTGCTGATATTCCGCAATAGCTTCTGACCATTGACCAGTTGCGTATAGGAGTTCAGCCAACTCCAATCGCTTTTTCCAGCCTGAGCTATGCTTCTCAACATACTTTTTCAAAGTCTCTAACTTTTGAGCTTGCCGATTGGGCTTTTGACTTAAGGCTAAATAGACATTTACGTCCAAGCCTGACCTTGGAGAGAGCTGAACCAAACTGGAGGCAAAGTTTCTAGACATGAGATGGTAACTCCGTAGCTAATTTCCTCAACGATTGAATCAATCTGGGTCGTCAATTTAGATTGAATCCGTTCTGATTCCTGTAAATTTTCCTCATTGATTTTGGTTTCGCTCAAGCCAGATGAATATTCACAAAGCAGTTTTCTCAGGAATGATTTTGCTTCTTGAAGGCGCTTAGATACCGTGTTTTGTTTGATCGATAAAACTTCTCCAATTTCTATGCAAGATAGCCCTTGATAATATCGAAGCTTCAAAGGCTCTCTTAAGCGGGGAGGCAGTTGCTCGATGTAGTAACGGAGATATGTCTTGAATTCTTTTTGGAGTAGATCTGCCTCCGGATTGTGGCAATTGCTGGGCGTGAAATCTTCTATGAATTGAATGCTATCTTGTATCTCTTCAATATTTTCGATCCCTAAGGCCTGTCGCTTGCGCTTGCGATGCAGATCAATACATAGGTTATGAGCCAGCCGGTTGAGCCAACCCTTGAGGTTCGTAATGCTTGATGCATGGTCTGGCAACTTTTGCCAAGCCTTAAGTGCTGTGAGGCTAAGCGCTTCTTCGGCATCAAAATAGTTACCTCCCATCCAGGCTCGACAACGAGAAAAAAGGTAGTCTTGATACCTATTCCATATTGCCCAGAAGGCATCGCGATCGCCTTCGACCAATTGAATTAAAAGGTTCTGTTCTTCTGAGTCGTATTTAACGGAACCAGATGTTAGGGCTATCATCGATTCGTCCTACAGTTCTTAGGGATGGATGGCAGGGAAACACAGATTGGGAAATGAGCAACAACAAGATGAGAGTCGTGGATGTGTAAAAGCACAAGATTTATGCACTGACTCTAAGCTTTTGTTCAAGGTCTGGCGATCCACTAAATCGACAGACTTAGGATGTAATGACCCTTTTTATTTAAATAGGTCAAACTCCTTAAATAGAGGATTTGTATCTTGCAGCCGCATAGCCATCTTGACGAGTCAAGTAACAGCTGATTGCTCTTAACATTGGGAGCCTATAGTCTCCGGGCAAGCAAATCTAAGCCTGACCCCTCGATTGGGCTTAGAACAGTAGAATCACTCTTCCGGGGAGTAAGGATTTACCTCTCAAAGAAGTAATAAGCTCTTTGTTCTCTACTACTCAAGACTAGGACAAGCCCATCTCACTGAAGCTCATAAAACTAACGTCAGAACTCACAAAAAAACTCACTCAGAAGCTAATATAAAAACTAATACAACCCTAGACTCACGACATTTACTCTAATCACTGTCTGTTTTTATACACTTAAGCCCGGTTTGCGTATAAATGTGAGCTTTAAGTTGCCATGACCATCGATGCCATAATTGAGTTTCTCAATCGCAACTTAGTCAACAGCCAGGAGCGTCCTCTCAATTCATCTGAAATGACGATTCTGCGAGGGATCTGGCAGTATCGCACCTATAAACAAATTGCGTTAGAAGCTGGTTATAGCCCTGACTACTTCACCAATGTTGTTGCACCAGAACTCTTCAAACGCCTCTGCAAGCTCATTGGCCAGCGGGTGACGAAGAAGACCTGTAGAGCCTTACTCGAAAACTATGTGACGACTAGAGTCTCCCCTGGAAGCCAAACTCAATCGAGCTCCAAAATTATTTCGAATCAGCCGCTCTCAGCAGATAAATTGGCGGCATCGCCGACTGAGCAGGAGCATTCACCGCGTTACCCGAGTGGATCTGTACCGATTGATTCTCCTTATTATATTGAACGTGCCCCAGTAGAAAGCCTGGCTTATGAGGAAATTAGTAAGCCAGGAGCGCTGGTCAGAATTAAGGCTCCCCAGGAAATGGGTAAGACCTCGCTGATGTTGAGAATTCTAGATCATGCAAATAGTCAAGGCTATCGCACCGCTAGTCTTGACTTGCAGCAAATCGATGAAGATATTTTGAATGATCTCAATCGTTTTTTGCGCTGGCTTTGTGCAAACCTGTCCCACCAGCTCAACCTCGAATCAAAATTGGATGACTACTGGGATGAAGATATCGGCGCTAAGGTCAGCTGTACGTTGTATTTTCAAGATTATCTATTAGCGAATATTAATGCGCCTTTAGTTTTAGCACTAGACGAAGTCAATCAGCTCTTTGAGCATCCGCAAGTGGCGAAAGATGTTTTACCGCTGCTACGCTCCTGGCATGAGGAGGCTAAGCGACTGTCCCATTGGCAGAAGCTACGCCTCGTCGTGATTCACTCAACGGAAATCTATGTTCCGCTTCAATTGAAGCAATCTCCCTTCAATGTCGGACTTCCTATTCAATTAGATGGTTTCAGCTTAGAACAGATTAACCAGCTTGCAAATCGTTATGGTGTTGATTGGAGCGAACAGGATAAAATTGCCCAACGACTTCTGGATATTGTGGGTGGCCATCCTGCTCTTATTCACATCACCCTATACCATTTGAGCCGGGAGGAGCTTACCCTGGAACAGCTGTTAGAACAAACTAGTGGAATTAGTCGTATTTGCAACTATCATTTGCAGCGCCATTGGGCTCGATTGGAAGAACAGCCAGAATTGTTGATGGCGTTGACTACGGTGCTTAAATCGACTGAACCTATTTCTCTAGAGCCAATTATTACTTACAAGTTAAGCAGTATGGGGCTGATTAAGCGGCTCGGAAATCAAGTCGTTTCCGGTTGCGAATTGTACCGACAATCTTTTTCCAAACGATAGCTCCTGTTTAAGAAGAGGAAATTATGCTGGATACCCCATGCTTTAAGGCTTGCTTCTCAGTTGAGCTCATGGCACCTGATACTGTATTTCTTCTGTCTGAACGAGGCTCTGTTTGCTTAAGCGATCGCTTTGTCTATTTAGTCGCTTCTTTAATCGATGGAACCCGAAGCCACGACGAGATTGTGGATGCTGTGCAATGGACAGTATTAGAAGAATCTCAGCAGGTTCAA
Organism: uncultured Pseudanabaenaceae cyanobacterium; assembly: GCA_937949725.1. Lineage (GTDB taxonomy): Bacteria > Cyanobacteriota > Cyanobacteriia > PCC-9006 > JAAUQQ01 > JAAUQQ01. Next base: position 35,353 of record CALECT010000024.1, on the reverse strand, counting down.
GGAGATGCTCTAGATCGATCTGCGCTTTTTCAAGCAGCCTTGGATGTCAGCCTCAAGGCCCAAGCAGCCTTGTTTAAGCTGGAACGAGAAGGCTATGTGGTCGAGCACGAGGAGTTGTTGCCCGAAAACGTGCGTGCTTTTTGTGCTCAGCTCGATGTTAATGCTCAGCAGGCCGCTCAGCGGCTTACATCCACCAAAGTAGCTATGAAGCCCGTCGGTTCTATGGCTACGGAACACTTTGATCTAGCTGCTTGTACAACTGCTTTGTCTTCTCTCAATGTTCAAGTGGTTGGTGAAGCAGACTTAGGGCAAGCAGACTTAGTCATTGTCGTGACGGATGATTACCTCGAACCCAGCTTAGAGGCGTTCAATCAAAGCGCACTTGAATCTCAGGTTCCCTGGCTTTTAGTCAAGCCAGTGGGAACAATCGTTTGGTTCGGGCCTTTGTTTCAGGCTGAGAAAACGGCTTGCTGGCAATGCTTGGCCCATCGTTTACGAGAAAATAGGCCCGTTGAGAGTTTTATTCAACGTTCCAGTAGTGGAGCAGTTGCTCCCGTTCCACCTCAAGGGTTTCTTGCTTCGACAGTGCAAATGGCTTTGGGCATGGTTGCGACGGAGGTGTTCAAGTGGGTTGTGGGTGGAAAGCATGACCCATTAGAGAATCGACTGAGAACCTATGATGTGCTAACCCATCAGGCTCGGGCGCACAGTCTGGTTAGACGTCCTCAATGCTCTAGTTGTGGACAAAACTTTAATGATTTAAACCGCAAGCCGTTACCTGTGGTGTTGGGACATCGGAAGAAAGCGTTTACTTCTGATGGTGGACATCGTCTTTGCTCACCCCAGGAGACGCTGCAGAAATATCAACACCTAATCAGTCCTTTAACTGGCGTTGTGCGGGAATTAAAAAAGTTGCCTGTGCACCAACTCAACCATACCTATGTTGCCAAGCATCATTTTGTGACTGTTTTTGATGATGTGGCCAATCTGCGAAAGAATTTAGGGGGGAGAAGTTCGGGGAAGGGAAGTACAGATGCTCAGGCTAGGGCAAGCGGATTTTGTGAGGCGATCGAGCGCTATTCCGGGGTGTTTCAGGGAGATGAGATTCGGATTAAAAGTAGCTATCAAAAGCTTGGTGAGCAGGCGATTCATCCTAATGCTTGCATGAATTTCAGTCAGCAGCAGTATAAGACGCGAGAGGAGTGGAATGCTCAGTGTCAAGGATGGTTTCAGAAGGTGCCTGAGCCCTTTGATGAGGAGCGAGAGATTGACTGGACGCCGGTTTGGTCCTTGACGGCGCAAGACTTTAAATATTTACCGACGGCTTACTGTTACTACGGCTATCCCCAAGCTGGAGCAATAGACTGCTGGGCAGACTCTAATGGTTGTGCAGCAGGAAACACCATTGAGGAAGCAATTCTACAAGGCTTTATGGAGCTGGTGGAGCGGGATGCGGTGGCGCTGTGGTGGTACAACCGCTTGCGGAAACCCCAGGTCGATTTGGATAGTTTTGATGCCCCCTATTTTCAAAGTCTAAGGCAGTATTATGATGACCTAGGTCGAGACCTTTGGGTTTTGGATATTACGAGTGATTTGAATATCCCGACCTTTGCAGCGATCTCTAGTCGGCGCGATCATTCAGTAGAGAATATTGTTCTGGGCTATGGGACGCATTTTGATCCGAAGATTGCGCTGGGGCGGGCTTTAACTGAGGTTAACCAGATTCTTCCGAGTGTCTTGACTGCTAAGGCTGATGGTTCAATTCAATATCCACAGTATACGGATCCGTTGGCGATCAAATGGTGGAATACGGCTAAGTTAGCAGAGCACTCTTATTTAGTGCCTGATGAACAGATAATGCCGAAGAGATATGGCGATTATACTCAGGTTGTCAGTGATGATCTTTGGGAGGATGTAAAACGTTGTCAAAGCATTGTTGAGAAGAGAAATATGGAACTGCTGATTTTGGACCAAACGAGGTCTGACATCGCATTAAGGGTTGTCAAAGTGATTAGTCCTGGAATGCAACATATGTGGAAGCGATGGGGAGGAGAAAGGCTATATAACGTTCCTCTTTCCATGGAGTGGTGCAAGGCAACCTTGATGGAAAATCAGTTGAATCCTTTCCCTATGTGGATGTGATTTAGGTTTTGTCTAGGTCATCTCTAATTTATAGAGTCGCCAGATTTACATCTCACTATAGCCTTGAAACTTGATTAAACTCTTGTTAGTCAAGTAGGTGTGCGAAATAGGCTCTTTCGACTCTCCATTGCTGAGGAAGTAGATTGATATTGGGACACTGCTCTCTTGGGAAAGTAATAAATCATACAATTTTTGTGCAGTGGTGAATTGAGGGATAATTACCGACTGTCGCCCAAAAGCATAGCTTGAGAGCATTCCATAGTGTATGTCATGCTCTCGCAAGGGCCGTAGCACTTAAGTACGAGTACGTACCTCCACAAACAAGCTTATAAGTCCAAAGGTTAAAGCTGGAAGATAACGCAATAATAAGAAAAATGTCTTTTGAGATGCAGTTGTATGTTTTGTCTCGGCCAAAACGCGTAGACTACTCAGATAGGTAAAGCCATTACATCCAACATCCAAGTTTTATGGGGAATGGTTCGTGATAGGCAGACTCAGGGTAGCTTCAACGCCTCATGTTAAATGGATATAGGATTGTTGATGCTGATTCTCATGTGATTGAACCACCCCATATGTGGGATCAGTACTTAGCTCCTGAGTTTCGACAATTCGCCCCTTCCTTAGAGATGAAAATCAAAGGAGAGTCAATTACTCGGAAGATCTCTACGCAGCTTCAGCAAGAGGGGAATAAGCAGATGATGCAGGCTCATCCTCAAGCTTATTTGAAGCGTTATGATGCTGAGTCTCATGTTCAGTCAATGGTCCAAATGGGTGTGGACATTGCCTTTTTGTATCCAACCTATGGGCTTTGGTTGTGGGCTATCGATGATATGGCTCCAGAAGTTGCAGGAGCATTTACGCGGGCTTATAACCGTTGGTTGTTTGAGGAATTTTGTAGCTATGATCCAGAGCGATTGAAGGGGGTGGGAGCAGTTAATCCTCATCAACCCGAGAAGATGGTGGATGAATTAAACCAGATTGTGAAGTATGGTGGCAAGGCTGTTTTCCTTCGTCCAAACCCGGTCAAAGGAAGGTTGTTAAGTGATCCTGCTTTTGAACCTTTTTGGACTGAGTGCGAAGCCTTAGGAATTGCTGTTAGTCTTCATGAAGGAACTCACAGTCGCCTTCCCACTGTTGGCGCTGAGAGGTTTAATAGTCGTTTTGCTCTCCATGCTTGTTCTCATCCGATGGAACAGATGATGGCGCTATTATCTGTGATTGAGGGAGGAGTATTAGAATTACATCCAAAGTTAAAAATGGGATTTCTCGAGTCAGGCTGCGGTTGGCTTCCATACTGGCTTTGGAGGCTAGATGAGGAATATGAGAATTTATATTGGGAGGTGAAATCTAAGGTCAAGGTAAAACCATCCGAATACTTTCATCGTCAATGCTTCATTTCTGTTGAGCCCTCTGAAGCTTATCTCGCTCAAATAACTGACTATATTGGTGTTGATAATCTAATATTTGGCTCAGATTACCCCCATATCGATCATCAACCAGATGCTCTCAATAATCTTATGTTGCTGGAAAAAGAACTATCTTCAATAACTCTCCAAAAGATTCTCTGGAATAATCCTCGAAAATTTTATAATCTAGTATAAGTTGCAATCAAAAGGATGAACTAATGACTGGCATGAACACCATATTTCATAAAGCACATGGGATGAATGATGTGCTGTCTAAGCATGAACAACATCCACATGCGTCTTTTCTACGTCGTCTGTACCAACAAGCAAAACAAGTTTCCCAAATTATTGCTTATATTTGGAGATGGACTGATGAGGATTGTGAAAATCATTCAGAACAAAGAGATGTTGCTAATAAGCTAAAGGTGTATTTTAGTAGTCCTAGTAAGAATACTCAAGAGGTAGGATTAAGGTTGAAAAAGCTGTTTAAGGCTAACCCAAAAGATGCTAACGATCAGACAACTGAAGCGAATTTGCTGAGAGCTGTCTTTTTCCAGGAGGGAGTAGACAATGAGGGATACATTTTCCCAATATTTAATGACCTTGAGCGAGGTGAACTAGAGAAAGAGCTCGGTTACCTATTTGAAATTTCTGTGAATGAGTTCACTGGAAGTATAGATGATGCCGATATTAATAGCCCAGAGCTACTCAAAATGATTATTCCTTATCCTCCTCGTCCAGCCTTTGGACAGGCTACCTTAGAGACACAAGATTTAGATATGTGGATACAGAATAGGGACAAGGATAAGTATTTCGCTGATAGTCACTACATACCCACAAGCTGTTCTTAGGGAAGTATAACGCTTACTGCTTCATCAAAAAGAATAGAGCTTCTGGAAGATCTAGAAGCTCTATTCTTGTATGCATTAGACGTATGCTTCTTTTTCGATAGTGCTACAGATATGCATGTTTCTGATTAGGAGAGCTTGCCTTGATCATCATCAAAGATCCTCAGAATCTCTTACCAGATTCATTCTATAGTACAAAAAAACTTGATATAGAATGGTTGTCAAATAAAGTACTTGAAGTACCCAGTCATGGAATTTCACTTCATAAAAAAAGTCTGAGAAGATTGTTAGATAGTGTTACTAGTAAAAATACAATAATTGCTTTTCAACCAGCTCTACCTGTTCTATCTCAACTAGGATTGCCGAATTACCCTACCTTAGCGTATGTATATCCTCAGGAATTAGAGGATGAATGGTCTCAAATTCGTTCAGGTATAGCTGCTACAGCACACTGTTCTCGAAATCCTTATAAGTTGCTGTCTCAAGTTGACTATGATGAAAAACTGCATTACTTTTCTCATTGGTATGGGAGAGCTATTCCGCCTTCTTATGTAAGGGTAATTGTAAGCAACTCTTGTAATCTCAAATGTACTATGTGTCCGTATCATAGTTTATTGCTTAAACCCTCGCACAACACTGACTTTTTCTCAGATACGAAAGTAATGTCTTGGACAATGATGGAGCGATTAGCTGCTGATTGTGGCAGACAAGCCATCACTGTCCTAATCGGTAGCATTGAAGAGCCTCTAATGCACCCCAGGATCTATGACTTTATTCGACTTTGTCGGCAAAAAGGAGTACCTAAAGTACACTTAACCACCAATGGACAACTACTTGATAAAGCACGTGCGGAAAAGTTACTTAACGCAGGTCTTACAAGTCTTGACATCAGCATTGATGCTGCTACACCAGAAACATATTTAAGAATTCGGGGAGCTGATCTCGCAAGAGTTGAAACTAATATTCTTAACTTCTTAAATATACGTGAGCAGCTAGGTTGCACTTGTGAAGTGAGAGCTTCCTTAGTCAGAAATGAAGGTGTTTCACGAGAAGAAGAAGAGGCATTCTTGGATGTTTGGTTGTCAAGACTAAATAGTGTCTTTATTCTCAATGTTGCAGAATATAAGAAGTCTAATATTCAACTGGCTTCAACTAATCAAGCTGTTAGCAAATCTATCCAGACTTATAGAGAACAGTCTCAGGGACGCTGGGCTTGCCTATTTCCCTTTAAGGAAATGGCAATATTACCTGATGGAAGAACCTTCTACTGTATAGAAACGTTGTTTAGACTTGGCTTTGATTCAGATGTTGAAAGTCTAGGGGATTATCACTATGACTCTTTACAGGAAATCTGGTCTGGGAAATTATTTCAACAATTGCGAGAAGACTTGATTTTGAATCTTCTAGATGAAAGATTAACCTGTAAGAACTGTGAAATGTGGAAATCACAGGTCATTGAACAAGAGGTTACTAATGGAAATCGAATTCTAACTACCACAGTTACAGAGATTTATTCCCGAGTTTGACGAAAGGACGATTTCAATTAATCTAGCACTATTGTCATAAGAACTTATGCAGAACTATCAAATTGTCGAAAGGATCTACCAGAGTAAATCATCTCTGGTCTATCGTGCTCTGGAGAATCACAACGATAGTTCTGTAATACTCAAAGTCCTGAAGGGAAGCTATCCAACACCAAGAGAATTAACTCGGTATAGGCAAGAATATGAGATCACTCGATCTTTGAAAGTTGCTAATGTTATTCAAGCTTATGATTTGCAGAGATATGAAAATAGCCTAGTGATGATTCTAGAAGACTTTGGAGGAAAGTCTTTAAGCAAACTGTTGGGCAAAAAGGAGATAGATCTAAGAACTTTTCTTTCTATTGCAATCAAGATTGCTGAAGGCTTAGATGGAATTCATTCTGCTAATATTATCCATAAGGATATTAATCCTAGTAATATTGTTTATAACTCGGAGACGCAGCAACTCAAAATCATTGATTTTGGTATTGCCTCTCGTTTGCATCAAGAACTTGTAGAAGAACTACCATCTACTCAGTTAGGAGGCACCCTAGCCTATATTGCACCAGAACAAACGGGTAGAATGAATCGTGGCATAGATTGTCGCAGTGATTTCTATTCTCTAGGGATTACGCTCTATGAACTTTTGGCCCAAAAACTTCCATTTGACGCAACAGATCCAATTGAGCTGGTGCATTGCCACATTGCACAGCATCCTGTTCCAATTCATGTTATAGCTCCTAATATACCCCAACCTATTTCTAGAATCATCCAAAAGCTCCTTGCAAAAACACCGGAATCTAGATATCAAAGTGCCTTAGGTCTTAAATCTGATTTAGAACACTGTCTTCGTCAGTTAAATACTAGAGAGGGGATTGTTCCGTTTGAATTAGGAAATCTAGACTTTTCTGAACAATTTCGTCTCTCTCAGAAGGTATATGGGCGAACTCAGGAGCAAAAACAACTTTTAGACAGCTTTGTTCGAGTTCAACAAGGTAAGGTTGAGCTAACTCTCATTTCTGGTCACCCTGGAATTGGGAAATCGGCTTTAGTCAATGAGATTTCTAAATCTATTACCCAACAGAAAGGTCAGTTTGTTTGTGGTAAATTTGATCAAATAAAGCGTGATATTCCTTACTCTGCTATTACTCAAGCTTTTCAGAGTTTGATAGAAAAGTTGCTTTGTGAACCGGAGATAAGGCTTCAAAATTGTAAGGAAAGAATTCTAGAAGCTTTAGGAAAAAATGCTCAGATTATTGTTGATGTCATTCCTGAACTCCAAAAAATTATTGGCCAGCAGCCAGTTGCAGAAAATTTAGGCAGAGTTGAAAGTCAGAATCGATTTAACTTTCTCTTTAGGCAATTCCTAAATGCTGTCTGCCAACCAGAAGAAACCCTTGTTCTTTTCCTCGATGATTTGCAATGGGCTGATTTACCATCTCTAAACTTATTAGAGAAATTGATAACAGTCCCTGATATACATCACTGCTTAATAATAGCTGCCTATCGAGATAATGAAGTCACGGCCACTCATCCTCTAGTGACAACTCTAGAACAGATTAAGAAGGCTAAGGTAAATATTGATGAGATTGTATTAGGACCTTTGAAGGAGAAAGCCGTCAATCAATTAGTGGCTGATACATTAAATTGCTCTCCTAGCTATTCAAAGTCTTTGACTGGGTTAATCTCACAAAAAACAGGCAATAATCCATTCTTTTTTAGTCAGCTATTGTCCTCCCTGCAGCAGGAAAATTTGCTAGCTTTCAACAGGCCACGGCAGATAGTTGGAGAGACTACTGTTGATAAAGGAGCTTGGCAATGGGACTTAAACATAATAAAAGAAGCATCTATTACTGATAATGTTGTAGATCTAATGATTAGCAAGATCCAAAAACTACCAAAAGAAACACAAGATATTCTTCAACTTGCAGCTTGTATTGGTAATTCTTTTAACTCTGAGTTGCTTACTGTTGTCAATGAAAAATCTAAAGCTGTGACGGTCAGTGAACTGCAAGCAGCATTGAAGGAGGGACTGATAATTCCCTTGAATAGTAATTATGGAGCCCAAATTCTTAAGGGACAAGATGAATTCCTAAATGGAAAAGTAGAAGTCTATCCTAAGATTACCTATAAATTTCTTCATGACCGAGTTCAGCAAGCTGCTTATTCTCTAATTCCCGAAGATGAGGAAAAAATATTACATTTAACGATAGGCAATTTCTTATTCAGTAAACATCAGTACTCTCGTCATCATGTTTTTGATATTGTCAATCATTTGAATAAGGGGACTGATTTAATTGGAGAACAGTCACAGAAAAATCAGCTTGCCCAGCTCAATCTGGAAGCAGGTAAGCAGGCTAAAGCATCAACAGCCTATGAGTCGGCATTAGTATACTTTAATGCCGGTCTGGACTTGTTGACTCCTAGTAGTTGGGAATACAACTATAATTTGACCATAGAATTGCATTTGGAAGTCCTAGAATCTCTCTACTTGAACACCCAATTTGAGCAAGTTGAAGACTTTGCTGAAGAAATCCTATCTTATACCCAGGATATTGCTGATGATCTCAAAGTGTATCGTATTATCAGTTTGTTCTATTATGTTCATTTGGAATCTCATCGAGCTATCGATTACTCTCAAAAAGCACTAGATACCTTAGGTATTCGACTGCCAACTGAGACGGATGAAATTCAGAAGATTGTTGCTCATAAGAGACTAGAAGTCAACCTCACTTTGGAGGCATGTAATATTGATGATCTTGTCAATCTTCCACCTATGACAGATGAGAAAATGCTCTTGGTGATATCGATACTACAGAGCATGATTTCTCCGACACTGACGACGAATTATCCCTTGTTTTTGTGGGTAACTTTGACTCAACTGGACTTGTGCCTTAAGCATGGTGCTCCTCCAGAAGCCGTTAGTATTTATAGTTACTATGCAATGGTGTTGTGCTCGTCGAGCGAGAGTTTAAACTTAGGATGCCAACTCGGAAGATTATCTGTAAAACTACAGAAGCACCATAATCAACTCAAATTTGAGGCATTAGTAACACATCTCTATTATGGATTTATTTGGCATTGGCAGGCACTACTACGCTGCTCTGATGCTGAAGAATCTCTGATAACAGGGATCCAATATGGTATGGAAGTTGGTGATAATGAATTTGCTAGCTATACTGCTATCACTCTCTCTTTAGTGAAGTTTTTGGGTGGCTATCGATTGCAGGAAGTCTCTCAAATTAATGAAACATACTTGTCCTGGATCAGGAGTACTCGTCAGGAGTACTCTATTTTCTATATGGAGATTTGTAGCAGCTTAACTAATAACTTATTTTTAAATAAGGAAAATGGTAATACATTCGTTTTTGGGTCTTCTCAAGTAGAGGAAGATGATTTCTGCAAACATTTAGTTGAGCAAAGTAATGAGTGGCTACTATTTATATTTTACTTTTCTAAGCTGGTTATAGGATATTTCCTAAAGGATTATGCTCAGTGTTATCAGGCAGGACTCAATGCTGGTAAATATGTGCATTCTGCTGGTGCATACTTGCCTTCGCCACAATACAACTTTTATTCTTCTCTTGCCTATCTAGCATCTTGGGAAAACTCTGATGAGGAGATGCAGTTAGATATTCTTCAGAAAGTTGACAGTAATCAAGATGTTTTGAGGGAGTGGGTCGAAAACTGTCCTGAAAACTTTCAGCATAAATATTTCTTAGTTGAAGCTGAGAAAGCACGTATCTTAGGCCAAAGTCGGCGTGCAGAAGGACTCTATGAAGAGGCTCTTCAAGGCGCTAAAAAATATGAGCTTCTTCACGAAGAAGCTTTAGTCTATGAGCTTGCAGCTGAGTTCTATCTATCTTCCGATAAATATGAGATAGGGCGACTTTATCTACGAAATTCATATCACTGCTATGACTGCTGGGGGGCAGCCAATAAGATTGAGAGATTGCAACGAGACTATCCTCAGTTTGAGCTACAGGCTCCTCCTAAACTAGAAAAAGCGAATACTACGATCTTGACAACAGGCTCAGTTGGAGAAGCACTAGATTTAGCAACTGTTTTAAAGGCTTCTCAAGCCATTTCAGGCGAAATTAAGTTGGAAAGCTTACTCCAAAATTTGATGACGATTGTGATTGAAAATGCCGGGGCACAAAAAGGAGACTTGCTCTTATATCGTCAAAATCAGTGGGTTATTGAAGCACAAGGAACAATAGATGACAGACAAGTCAAAGTTTTACAATCCTTGCCTGTAGAGTCTGTTAGCTCTAATAATTCCACTTCTGTCTTGCCTACGACCATTATAAATTATGTAGCTCGTACTCAAAAATATCTTGTGTTGGAGAATGCTTCTCAGCAAGGGATATTTACTAATGATCCTTATATCGTTTCCATGCAGTGTAAGTCTATTCTATGTGTCCCACTGCTAAACCAAGGCCAATTAAGAGGCATTGTTTATTTAGAGAATAACTTGACGACTGATGCGTTTACATCTGATCGAGTAGAACTCTTGAATATTTTGTCTACTCAAGCGGCTATTTCTATTGATAATTCAAGACTTTATCAAACCCTAGAGCAAAAAATTGAAGAACGCACACAAGAGCTCTCACAGACATTAGACGTTCTCAAAGCGACTCAAGCAGAGCTGATCTTCGAGAACGATTTGCTGAGAAGTGCTGATAAACCTTCGAACTTTGATTATCAAGTGGGGGGCAGCTTACCAATGGATGCGCCCACATATGTTGTTCGTTCTGCTGATAGGAATCTCTATCAAGTCCTCAAGCGAGGAGAATTTTGCCATATTCTTAATGCCCGACAAATGGGTAAATCTAGTCTGATGGTGCGCATGATGCACCATCTTCAGAGCGAAGGCTATAGCTGTGTTGCGATTGATATGACTCGCCTGGGCAGTGAGAATGTTACACCTGAACAGTGGTATAAAGGCTTTGTTGTGGAACTATGGCGCTGTTTTGGCTTAAGCAGTAAAATTCCACTTAAGACTTGGTGGAATGATAGAAAAGATATTCCTCCAGTCCAGCGCTTGAGCCATTTTATTGAAGAATTTTTGCTGGTGGATAGAACCTCTGACTCTCCTCCTCAAAAGAGAGTCATTATGCTCGATGAGATTGATAGTCTCTTAGGCTTGAGCTTCCCTGTTAATGATTTCTTTGCTCTGATCCGCGCCTGCTATAACCAGCGCAGCCTAAATCCAGATTACAAGTATCTTACCTTTGCGCTGATCGGGGTCGTTTCCCCATCCGATTTGATCAGCGATCGCCGCAGAACCCCCTTTAATGTGGGACAATCTATTTCCTTAGAAGGCTTTAAAGAGCATGAAGCACAACCTTTGTTGAGCGGCCTAGCTGAGAAAGTCAGTAACCCTCAAGTCTTACTCAAAGAAGTCCTCACTTGGACCGGAGGACAGCCCTTCCTTACACAAAAACTCTGCAAACTAATCCGGACTACTGACGATCCCATTCCACCGAATCAAGAAGCTGATTGGACTGAGAATCTAGTCCGGAAGCAAATCATTGAACATTGGGAATCTCAGGATGAACCAGAACATTTAAGAACTATTCGCGATCGCCTTCTTGAAAGCGAGCAGTCTTCAGTGCAGTTACTTAACCTCTACCGTGAGGTCCTAACACAAACCGAAGATCAAGCCATTCTTGCGAGCGATAGCCTAGAAGAAAAAGAGCTGCTTTTATCAGGCCTCGTGATGAAACAAGATGAAACTCTAAAAGTCTATAATCGTATCTATCAGCTTGTCTTTGATTTGCCCTGGATTGAGGCTCAATTAGAGAAAATGTCGAACTTATGATGTGGTGATGGCCTAGGGAATGGGGAATTTAACGCTGCTGCTGAGCTTCCATCCGCGCTCCTGCTGCTGCTCCATACAATTGGCAATACTGCCCATGTCCACCCGGAAAGGCTACATTCAGACGTAGTGGATCGGCTTCATCGCCGGGGCCTTTGATAACGGTTTCAACGCCATCGACGGTCTTGATTTGTAGGGGCTGACGGTTCTTGAGCTCACCGCCACTGCTGTCCACATAGACCGTGAGATTGCCGCTATCGAAGTGGGCATTGAGGTTTTGGATGAGCTGGAGGAAATTGCGATCGCTCCCCCCACGCTTCACCTCTCCTCCCTGCACTTGACTTGTCACCGTATCTCCCACACCCACAATCCTTGGCATCAAAGCCGGATCGAAGTTCGCCTTCACCAGATCTATTAAATCTTGCATTACTTGTGGGGCTTGGCGGGCATTAAAGCTTGCGCCCAGGGGATAGCTGCCACTGCGCTGGAAGTAGTAGTGATTGAGTAATGCCAAGACGCCTGCCTCTTTGATGGCACCGCGCAGCATGAACTGGAAATCGGTTGTACCGGACTCGCCAGGCTCACTGAACCAGACGATTTCATCACCGCTGGTTTCACGGCCCAGATTAGGGGCGTAGTGGATGAAAAAGGAGTTGTCGAGACCTTGGTCTGTTGCTTGGGCAAGGAGGGATGAGAGGAGCGACTTCAACTCAGTCTGTAACGCATTAAATGTCTCGTTATCCTCCGCCATCGCTGGATACAAACTGTTGAGATTGATCGTGGGTGAGGCGATGTTGTCCAGTACTGTCGCCGCAATATATTGGTCTAGGTTTTGCTGAAGTTCAGGTGAGCCGGGATGCTTGTTGAAAAAGGCGCGTAGGCAGGCTTCCATCTGGGCAGGCACCTGCTTGAGAAAAGCTAGCTCTGCGTTGCTGACGCCGGGGTGGGAGACTTGGCCGTTGCGCTCTTGCCACTGTATGCCTCCCGCTGCGAGACCTGGCAAATAGCTTTCCCGCTCTTGTAATACGGTTGCGTCAGCATCCATGGCTTGCTCGATGATTCGATTCACACCACGTTTGCCAGTGTGTTCACCATTGGTGAGGACGTAGAAGTGGGGATGGAAGGCTTGGCTTGCTGCAATGTAGTCGGGGCTGATGATTCGAGTGAGGGGATCGTTGACCAGGGCCATGCAGACGCCGTCGAGATCTTGGATGATGAGTAGGTTTTCGGTGGCGGCAAGGGTTTGGGTGAAGGTGGCGTGGTCGAGGGAGAGAGTTTGTTGGTGGAGGGGGGGCATAGGAGTTGTGTAAGGAACTGCTGAGGTGTGAGGCTATGAAGGAGAGGTAAGAGGCAAGGCGTCCTCTTCCCCTAGCCCCTTCTCCTAAAGGAGACGGGGGATTTGAGGCAAGAGAGGTGGAGGCAAGAGGCAAATCTACCCCCTCGCGCCAAAATAAGTTTGGCGCGGTCCCCCTTGGAAAGGGGGACGTGGGTTGGCTGGTGGTGTGTTTAAGTTCTGTGGACCAAGCCTGCGGAATGCAAGACGCGAATTGTTAGTGGTTGTATGGCCTACTAGTGTGCTGGGGTGAAGCAACCCAGCCTTTTGTGCAGGGGTAACCCGTAGGGGAAGGCACTAGCGTCCCCATCGGCGGGAGTTTGAGGGCTGGCCCTCATGGCTGCCAGATTTGCTTCTTTAAGCCAAGGCATAAGAAGCAAAGCAAGATCCCCCTCAGTCCCCCTTTCTGAAAGGGGGAGTCCGGAGTCCGGAAGCAAAGCTCCTAGCTACCTAAAGCTTTTGCGCTTGCCACCGCCTTCTCCCACATTTCAAAATGCTCAGCAGCAACCCGCCCAGCCTGCGGCTCAAACACTCGATCTACCTCCCGCATCGCAATCACTCCCGCATAACTCTCCCAAAAACCCATCGCCAGGCCCGCCGCAAACGCAACCCCCTGAGCCGTCGCATCAATCACCTTCGGCCGCTCCACCGGAATCCCCAACGCATCCGCCTGAAACTGCATCAGCCAATCATTCTTACAAGCACCCCCATCCACCTTCAACCGCGCAATCGGATCTTTCCCCGCCGAATTCGCTGCATTGACAACTTCCTTCACCTGAAACGCCAGCGCCTCCAACACCGCCCGCACCATATGCTCCCGCTGAGCCCCACCCGTCAAACCAACAAAGGAGCCCCGCGCCGACATATCCCAATGGGGCGCACCTAAGCCACTCAGGGCAGGCACAAAATAAACCCCCTTCGTATCCTCCACTGACTCCGCCAATTGCTGCGTATCCGCCGCATTCTCAATAATCTTCAGCCCATCCCGTAGCCACTGAATGCAAGCGCCGCTGGTGAACATCGCGCCCTCCAAGGCATAGCCCACCTTAGGCTTGCCAGAAGCTTGGGCTTCACTCCAGGCAATGGTGCTGAGTAGCTGAGGTGCTCGTACAACAGCATCGCCCGTGTGGGCCACTAGAAAACTGCCTGTGCCATAGGTGCATTTGAGTAAGCCGGGGCGATCGCATCCATGGGCAAACAGCGCCGCCTGCTGATCTCCCAATATCGCTGTAATGGGGATCTCCACTCCCAGAATGCCCTTATCCAACATGCCAAACTCACCCAAGCTAGGCCGCACTTCCGGCATCAGGCTCGCCGGAATGCCAAACAGCTCCAGCAGCTCGCTATCCCAGTCATGGCTATCAATATTCAGCAGCATCGTGCGGCTGGCATTGCTGTGGTCCGTGGCATGAACTTTGCCGCCGGTCAGATTCCACAGCGCCCAGCAATCCACTGTCCCCGCCAAAACGTTGCTCAGGTCATTCACACCCTGATGCTTTACCGCATCTAGCAGCCAGTTCAGCTTCGTCGCCGAGAAATAGGCATCGAGAATTAGCCCGGTCTTGTCATAGACCAGCGTTGCCTTGCCCTCGCTACGCAGTTGATCACACAACGGTGCCGTACGGCGATCCTGCCAGACGATCGCCTTATGCAGCGGCTTCCCCGTCGTCTTATCCCACAGCAAACAAGTTTCCCGCTGCACCGTCAGGCCAATGGAAGCAATTTCTGAGGGATCCGCCTTAGCATCCGCCACCGCTGTCTTAATCGCCCAGCGCACCTCCTCCCAAATCTCCAGGGCATCATGCTCCAGCCAGCCTGGTTGGGGATAATGCTGGGTCAGTTCCTTATAGGCCTGGCCTGCAATATTGCCGTCGCGATCAAAGAGGATGGCGCGGTTGCCAGTGGTGCCCAGGTCGAGGGCCATGATGTAGCGGTGGGAACTCATGGGCGGTGGAGTGATAAGGAGCAGTTTCTTGACTGTAGATCTACCGCTGCTGGATCGGTTGATCGCGCCAAGATTATTCAGATTTCAACTTAGGATGTGATGGTTCGCTCCAGCAGCACCGCTTGACTGTCTTTGAGCGGGAAGCCTTGGAGCTGCTCCGCTGTCTCGATCTCCAGCCCCGGCGTTTTCAATACGATGTCCCATGCGCCCGGCTCTAGTTGAAGCCAGTCCACCAGCGCCGTTTGGGCCGGACTGCCTCCCATGTGGGAGAGCATGGCAATTTGCTTGTAATTGGCAGACTCCAATGGGCTAGAGTCCTCAGGGCTGGGCTGGGTCCGTAGCCCGTAAAACAGCGTATGGCCAAACTCAGTGATGCGGTTGAAGCGGTCTGTGCCATCTAAATTGTTCATCAGCCAGGGGTTCTGCCGACGATATTGGCGCAGGCTGAGGTTGAAGGCTGTGCGATCGCCCTCCAGCCCATCTACGTAATGGGACACGCGGCTAAACTCATGGCAATCCTCCATGAAATTCCGGGCAAAGGCCTTGAGCTGGTCTGCCTCTAGGTTCTGGAAAAATCCCACGAGGCCAGGTGCTTCCTGAGCCACTCCCTTGCCACTCATGCCCCATTCTCGGCAATCATAGGCCACTTGATCCAGGTCATATGCTCGCTTTTCCATAGCCTTGGCCAGCACCTGGGCAAAGCGCCGGAGTTGGGACAGTCGTTTAAAGCCTGATTGCTTTAGGACTGTAAAGAAATGAGGTTGCTCATACAATTCTTGGCTGACCTGCCAGTCTAGGAAGCCTACCTCCTCGCTGGCCACCTTGACGCCATAGAGGTCATCGGTGTTGCGCATAAAGCCCCAGCCGCTATGCATCATGCCATTAAGAAAGTCCATGGGTAATCCTGGGCTAAACCCATAGACCCAGAGGCTCGTGGCGGGGTTGTCATAGGCGTTATTCAGGACCTCTGGCAGCGTTTTCCCCAAGTTCCAATTAATCGCTTTCTCAGGATCTTGGTCATCTGTTGCGAGTTGGGTGCCCCGGCGGATCGTGTCATGGTTGCCGCAGCCGGTGATCCAGCGATCGCCCTGTTGCATGACCTCCAGCACCCGATTCCACTTGTAATCCCAAAAGCCCTTGAGCGCAGGCGTATTGTGGGCAAAAATCAGCGGTCCCCATTGGAAAGAATCGGGCCGTAAGTCAATCAATTCCCGATAGGTGGACTTGAACTCCCAGCCCTCTTCAGGCCAAGGACGACCATCCTCGAAAATCGTGAACATCAGCCGCTGGTGTCCTTGGATGTCCTGGACCACATCGCTCATGGCCATGAGGTAATTGTCGTCATACTCCAACCGTCCCGACATGGGATTGAAGAAGCGGAAGTCCTGGCCGCCATCAATACGAATGCCGTCAATGCCAGTGTTGACTTTGCGTTGCTGCATTTCTAAGAGGATGGAGCGCACCATGGGCAGGGTGTGGCTCAAGTCCTGACCGTACATATTTGGCCCTGCCACAAACTGGCGGTTGATTAGGTCCAGGGCTTGGTTATCTGAATGGCCATAAACCAAGTCATAGATCACCTGAATCGGTTTCCCTGGAAAATTATGCAGCTCAGCGATGAAGTCGACGACCTCGTCAGGGCGGAGGCTCTCCAGAAGTGCGGGGTTGGTGGTGGAGGAGCCGAGGATTGGCACGTCATAGCCCCAGTTTTGGGTATTGGGACGGCGTAGCTTGATCGTTAGAGGCTCTGTGGGACAGACTCGTCCGAAGGTTCCATAGACGGTCTGTTCTCCCTGGTCAATGGTGAAGAAATCTCGGGCTCCATCTTCAGAGCGATATTCAATCGGGGGTTCGGTGGGCAGCAGTTGCACTGCGTCATAGCCGATGTAGTTTTGCTCCGCAGGGCTGAGGGGAAGATCTTGGCTGACCTTGTCAGCGATGCCTCGATAAATGCGGGTCAGCCCCGCTAAGCTGCCTTCTGCGGATGCCGTGGGCACATGCAGCTGCAAGATGTTGGTGGGGGCTGCAACTCTGGGTAACGCGGGCTCTTGACCGGTCTCTGCGGGGATGACAGGGGGCTGCTGGGCAGTGGCAGCAAGGTATTCTAAATCGCCTCGTTGCTGCTGCAACCCCTCTGTGTCATAGAGCTCAGCCGGCGCGAAGATGCCGTAGGGCAGGGAATAGGGGGTGATATCCCGTGACGTTTGGAGCTGTCCATCATTGATGTCACGGTAGCGGAGCCAATAGAGACTGCCGAGGCGATCGCGCCTGCCTAAGGTCATTCCTTCCAGTACCGCCCAAACAAATTCTCCTTGGAGGGGCACTTCTACACATTGGTAGTGGAAGGCGCAATCCTGTTCGGGCTGGGTAAAGTCCACCGGTTCCACCGGGGTGAAAATCTCTAAATAGATATCGCGCTCAGCGGGCAAAATTTGCCCTGCCAGTTCGGGTACCCAAAAGCCAATTTCCACCAAGCCATCGGGGCGATGGTGGGCTCCCAATCGTTTCGCGAGTTGCTGCCCCCGTTCAAACGTCGTGTCATCGGACTCATCGGTGGCAACAGCCCAGGCAATCAGTGCCTCGGTCTCCACCTGCTTGAGCTGAATCTGTGGGCTATCGATCTCACTGCTCTGTTTTTTGGGGGATGGAGCTTCCGCTGAGCGCTTGGGTGATTTTTTGGGGTGGGTGGAATGATCAGACGAACTGGGGGAACGCGTCATGGCGGCTGTCCTAGGGCTCAAGCGGAACAACCCGGATGCGCTAGTCCATAGATTCGCGTCCAGGCTTCTTTCACAACCTCTTTTCGAGCAAGCGTGAAAGGGTGCCGCCCTACACTGTAAACCGAAGCTCCTCTAGGTAATGGCACGATCACGAAATGCTCAATGACTCGTAAAGCAAGGGGAGATAGATGCTCAGTATGGCTCCTGTTTCACCCCCAGCTAGATGGAGCCCCGCAATTCACCTCAAACTCACCGTTCGGTCAAAAAAATAGCTGGAATGGATTGTTACAGCCGTCAGTACATATATTGTTACAACCTCTGGGGTTTCAGGCCGATTCGTTTTAGGCTATAAGCGCGGAGCTCCAGGCTTGAAGCGTTGCAGGAAGTCACTAGCCTGTAACCAGCAAGTCTTTCCATACGTGCCTTATCGAGTTCTAAAGCGATTCTGCTGGATTAGCAAATCGCTCAGTTTGTGCGTCTTGGCTCTGGACTCAGTATTGTGTATCTGTTTTCAGTCAAGTCGCTTGTCGCAATCAGGAGAGTTTTCTTAGAACGCCGTGAAGTCATCCTTGGTCATTCTCTACCACCGCGAACCCTACGACGAAGTCGTCGAAAACGGTAAAACCGTTTATCGGGAAAAAAAGAGCCCGAACGGCATTTTGCCAACGATTAAGAGCGTTTTTGCCAGTGCAGAACAGAGCACATGGATCGCCTGGAAGCAGGTAAATGCCAAGAATAAGGATAGCTTTCAGGAGCGCATGAGCTTCGAGGGCAATGAAAACGGCACCGTCCGCCGCATCCCGCTCACGGCAGATCAGGTCAAGAATTTCTACTTCATCACCTCAAAGGAAGCCTTCTGGCCGATTCTCCATTCCTTTCCTTGGCAGTTTACCTATGAGTCTTCGGACTGGGACAACTTCAAGGAAATCAATCGCATGTTTGCCGATGCGGCCTGTGAAGATGCCGCTGACGATGCGTTGATTTGGATTCACGATTACAACCTCTGGCTAACGCCCTACTTCATTCGCCAGAAGCGCCCCAACGCTAAGATTGTCTTCTTCCACCACACACCGTTTCCTGGCCCCGATGCCTTCAACGTGTTGCCTTGGCGAGAAGAAATCGTCGATAGCCTGCTCTGCTGTGACGTGGTGGGCTTCCACATTCCTCGCTATGTGGAAAACTTTGTGGCGATCGCCCAGGGCTTCCGCGAAATCGAAATCGTCAAGCGCGAGCCAGTCGACAAGGAATTCACCCCCCGAGGCTCAGCCCTCACTGCGCCAGAAATGACGTCTCAGGTGCGTTATAAAGATCAGCTTGTGAACCTCGGTGCCTTCCCTGTAGGTACCAACCCTGAAGGCCTGCGAGAAATTGTCGAACGGCCTGAGGTTCAAAAACGGGTCGCAGAAATGCGTGAGGAACTGGCGGGCGATCGCCAGCTCATTGTCTCTGCTGGTCGCGTTGACTACGTGAAGGGCACCAAGGAAATGCTGCTCTGCTACGAGCGCCTGCTGGAGCGTCGTCCCGAACTGGTCAACAAGCTCACCTTCATCGTCGCCCTCGCTAAAGCTGCCGAAGGGATGCGCATCTACCGGGATGCCCAAGAGGAAATCGAACAACTCGTCGGCAAAATCAACGGTCGCTTTGCGAACCTGGGCTGGACGCCTGTGCAGCTCTTTACCTCGCCCCTTCCCCAAGCCGAAATCTTGGCGCTCTATGCGGCTGCGGACATCGCCTGGGTAACGCCTCTACGCGACGGCCTCAACCTGGTGGCCAAGGAATTTGTGGTGGCAAAGGGTGGCAAAGACGGGGTATTAGTTTTCTCCGAATTTGCCGGTGCAGCTGTGGAACTGCCCGATGCCGTTCTCACTAATCCCTATGCAGATCGAAAGATGGATGAGTCCATTGACGAAGCGCTAGCTATGCCCCTCGAAGAGCAAAAGCAGCGCATGGAGCGGATGTATGAGTCGATCAAAGCCTACGACGTCGACCGCTGGGCCAAGGAGCTGCTAGGCGCAGCTGATTAGCCTAAATCTTCTGTCTTTTGAGCCCCTCGACGAGCATCGTTGAGGGGCTTTTGTTTGTTGTGCTTTTGGGGACATTAATTACGAGACTTTACAACCTAATTACGCATCCCCCATTCCCATTCCCCATCCTCCACCATGGGACAAGTAATTTATTTGACCCATCATTGCGGCCTCCATGGCAACCCTCTCCCAGCTTCGCAGCCAGCAATTTGATCTCATCGTCATTGGTGGCGGTATTAATGGCGCAGCCACCGCTCGTGACGCTGCCCTTCGAGGGCTCAAAACCCTGCTCATTGATCAAGGGGATTTTGGTGGAGCTGTGGGCTGGTCCTCCCGCTTAATCCATGGGGGCCTGCGCTATCTCGAATATTTTGAATTTGGCCTGGTGCGGGAGTCCCTGCGGGAGCGGGAGCTGCTGCTGCGCAACGCTTCTCACCTTGTCCAGCCGCTGCAAATGACGATCCCGATTTATCGGGGCAATAAGCGTGGGCCTCAGCTTGTCCAGCTGGGGATGCTGCTCTACGACGTTCTTAGCTTTGACCGTACGGTACCGGGACACCGCATGTTGAAGCCCGCGCCTTTCGGGCAGCTTTACCGGGGAGTGAAGCGCGATCGCCTCTCCGGCGCGGCCCAATACTTCGATGCCCAAGCCGCCCACGCCGAGCAACTCTGCCTGGAAAACGTTCTCAGCGCCCAAGCTGCTGGAGCAACCGTTCTCAATTACACCGCTGCCACCCGCCTGACTCAGCCCAACCAAGGGAGCCTAGTTGAAAGCATTACCCTGGAAAATCTTCGCACTGGCGAAACGGTCGAGCTAGACAGCCGCAATGCGGTTCTCATCAACACCGCAGGCCCTTGGGTGGATAAAGTTCTGGAGCGGGGCTGGCAAAACGGCCAAGCCAAACCTCTCAGCCCCCGACGCTGGATCGGCGGTACCAAAGGCAGTCACATCATTGTGGATCCCTTCCCCGGAGCTCCCACCGATGGAGCCCTCTACGTCGAGGCCGAAACCGACGGACGGCCCTATTTCATCATCCCCTGGCTGGGCAAATACCTGATTGGCACCACGGACCTGCGCACTACTCAAGACCCCGGTGACCTCAAAGCCAGCGATGAGGAGATCGACTACCTCTTGGCCGAAACCAACCGCGTCTTGCCCCAGGCCCAGCTCCGTCGCCAAGACGTGCGCTTTACCTATGCGGGCATGCGACCCTTACCCTACGCCGAAGGGAAAAAGACGAGCAGTATCACCCGCAGCCATATCGTTGTGGACCATATCCAGGCCGATGCGGGTGCCATTGCCAACTTGCTGTCCCTCGTGGGTGGCAAACTCACCACCTATCGCCAAGTGGGGGAAGAGCTGACTGATGCCGCTTACCGCAAGCTGAATCGGCCTTCACCAGCTTGTACTACCGGCGATCGCCCTCTCCCCGGTGCGAATGGCCTAACTCCCGCAGCTCTGACCCAAGCCGTGGCCCAATACCGCAGCCCTGATCGAGCTGAGCCCCTCCCCCTCGCCACCCTGCAACATCTGTTCAACACCTACGGTATGCGTGCTTGGGACGTCCTCAAACTCACCGACGATGCTCCCGAACTGGCGCAACCCTTGCAAGCCGAACTGCCCGACATTCGGGCTCAGGTGGTCTATGCGGTCCAGACGGAGCTTGCCCAGACCCTCGTTGATATTGGTTTCCGGCGACTGCTCACGGCTCACCGCGCCAACTATGGCCGCGATGCCTTAGCCACCATGGTGGAGACCCTGCAACAGCATTGTGGCTGGAGCGAAGCGGAGTGCGATCGCCAGCTTCAGAATTACCACGGCTACGTTGAAAACCATGCCCTACCGGACTATCAGCTCCAGCAACCCGAATCTGCCTTGGCCTAAGCCCGTGCCAGTAGAGCTCTCTAATGCGCTGATTGCTGCTTGTTGGTAATTGGCAGTGTGGGTTGATTGATCAAGGCCAACCATCGATCTGGAGGGTCAGTGACTGGTGGAAGTAACGGTTCTCAATCTCATTGCTGATTTGACCTGAGTTCGACAAATTTAGGGCTTGCTTGACTCTGCCGCCGTGAGCTAAAGTCGACGGCTTAAGCTCAAGTCCGTTAAAACGGACTGAACAGCCCTCGCTGGTGGGAATTTATTCCTAGCTTGCTTGCTTCGCAAGTGCTTTTTCGAGCTGTCTAACTCAGGTTGATTTGGGCTCTGCTGAGGCGGCTGAGTTTGGGGCCGAGGAAGTCTTCTGCTGTGATTAATGAAGTTGAGGGTTAGCTGCCGGTTCGTTCTGCTGCTCCATTTTCATCAGTTATTCTGCTGGGCTCGTTCTTGAGATATGGCAGTCATGAAAGCTTTCTAACTAGGCAACTGAATTGACAAGTTTTAGCTGGCAATGCTGCGAGAGAAAAGATTGAAGCTTTCGTTAGTTCTGGTTACCCAATCGGGTGAGTGTGGCTTACTCCAATTGGAGAATAAAATCTATGCCAAGTCGTATGTATGCAGCTTCCAGTGCGAACAGTCATGCTGAAGCTCTTAGGGAAGCTCCAATGCAATGCATTGTCAATTCATATGTCTATTGAGCCACTGATTCAGCGATTAATAACGCAGGATACGAGAAATGTGAATGAGATAAATCATGATTTGAAGACCTTGTTGACTCAGATCTCAGATTTGTGGAAAGTGAGTAAGACGCTTGTAGAAGAATTGAACCAGGAGCAACAGCGTTGTGCCCATCAAACGCAATTTGTTGCGAGTCTCTCCCGTCGAGTACAGGAATCGATGAGTATCTTACGAGGTGCTGCCTGGATGTTAGATGTGCATGGCAATCATATTAAGCCTGAAACTCGCAGGAAGCACTACAGTACAATTTGTACAGAGGTTTTTGGGTTGAACAAACAACTAAAGCATGCTCAACTTTGGCGAGAGCGAATGTTCGACTTGAATCCAATGTTGCTTGAGCTGGAAAAGTTTGGGCTCAGCTCCGTTGAAGGACCAAAACATAGCCCTGCATCGTTGGCTAGGAAGACTCGTGCTAAGAAAAATCCCAGAAGAAAGGAACATTTTGATCCTTCTATTCTAAAGATGATTCTGGATGAGATTTTGGACAATGCTCTGAAATTCTCCCATGCAACTAAGCCTGTGGAATGTCAGATTTTCCGATCTGAGCAGCAAGTTCAGATTTCTGTGAGAGACTATGGTCCTGGAATTCCTGACCGAGACAAACTTAATATCTTTAAATCATTCTATCGTTGTCCCAGTGCTGATGGTATTGAGGGGTATGGATTGGGTCTTGCCATTGTGAAGAAGCTGGTCAGCGATGCCAGAGGAACAATCTTGCTTAAAAGTAAATTGGGAAAAGGTACTGAAATAATGATTTCAATTCCCCTCCACGAAGCTGAAATACAATCGCCAGCTTCAGCCGCATAATCATGATGTGCCAGTCAATAAGCTAAGCGAGTATTTGGATGTATAAGCATGATGATCAATGTCCTTGCAGGCAGACAACGTGGGCCTAAACTAGCCCAGTGCGCAGTGCCTTAACGGCTACCTGGACGCGATCGCTGACTGCAAGCTTATTCATCAAACCCCTGACGTGGGCCTTAACTGTATTGGGGCTGATAAACAGCTGACGAGCAATTTCAGGATTACTCATCCCTTCCACCAGAAGCTGAAGGACTTCTGACTCTCGAGCCGAGAGGTCCGCCATTATCGGAGTGGTTGCTACGGGCACTTGAAATTGCTGCATGACAATTTCGGCGACCTGGGGGTCAAAGTATAGGCCTCCATTGGAGACTGCTGCGATCGCCGTCAGTAATAATTCAACGCCATTACCCTTCACACAATAGGCTTCTGCTCCACTGGCTAAAGCGGCTAAAACCTCTGTCTCTGAGGTGTGGGAGGTGAGCATAATAATCTTTGCGTCTGGCCATTGAGCTTTAATGCGCTGGGTTGCCTCAATGCCATCTAAGCCGGGTAAACCGATATCCATCAGGATGAGGTCCGGTCGTTTACTTAGGGCAGCTTCAACGCCGAGATAGCCATCATCACGGATACCAATGACCTGCAACGGTGATGTATAAAGTAGCGCTTGTTCAAGGCCCAGTTGAACTAAAGGGTCATCCTCTATGATGAGGACTTTCCAGGCTGGCAGTTGAATTGGCTCACTCATCTATAGGGATATTATCTTGGGAGCGCAATCTCTATCATACGCTTCGTAGTCTTCCAGGGCTGCTCATCGGTCTGATTTAAAGTGTTTGTCCTAGGAGGTTCTGTACCTTACATCTGCAAGAAGATGCGATCTATCTCTATCTTTTCAACAATGGCTTTAAGCGGATATCTTTGCTGTGGCGAGCTTCTTTCTCTGCTGTTCGGGATATTCTAGAGATTTTAGGGCTCTATTCAGCTACTTCTTCGTACTGATACCTAGCATGTCATTCGGCTTCACAAAGCTAGGCATCGTAATGGTGAAAAGACTTCCTTCTCCCAGCCTGCTCTCAACTGTGATCGAGCCTTGGAGTTTTTGAGTGACTAAGTCATGAACCAGGTGTAGCCCTAATCCATCTCCTTGATTGGGATGACGTGCCGTTGTAAAAAAAGGCTCGAAAATTTTAGTTAGATTTGCGGCAGGAATTCCCTGGCCATCATCTTTATATTCAAGCGTAATCTGATTCGGGCTAGGCTGGTTTACAGCGATCGTTATGTTTCCTAGTTCTCCATCCGAATAGGCATGGTTGAGAGAATTGAGCAGTAAATTAGTGATGATTTGAGAAATGGCTCCGGGATAGCTACTGATTGTGAGATCATTGCTTCCTATAATCTTGATGTTATGAGGAGCTCTATTCAAGGTTGGTTTGAGGCTAACTAGAATATCTTGAATATAGGGTTTAATCGCAAAATTTCGAATGCGAAGATTCGTTTGATCCACGGAGATTTTTTTAAAGCTTTGGAGTAGCTCTCCTGCTCGTTGTAGATTGGAAAAAACAATTTGGCTGCAATCTGTTGCAACTTTTAAATACTGTTCTAAAGTGGACCGCTTGAGATCATTGCTTTCCAGACTTAATGAGATTTTCTGAGTCTCTTGCTCTAGTGTCGATGCACCGATGAGTGCAGCCCCCATAGGGGTATTCACTTCATGGGAAATTCCGGCCACTAAGCTACCGAGTGCAGCCATTTTCTCCGATTGCAATAATTCATCTTGAGTTTCTCTAAGCTTTCTTAGAGTTTCCTGTAGTTGCTGGTTCTGACTACTGAGCCTTGTTCTTAAACGACTGATTTCTAATTGGTGATTTACACGAGCCAGAACTTCTCCAAGTTTGAAAGGTTTCGTTATGTAGTCTGCACCACCCACTTCAAAAGCTTTGACTTTGTCTAAGACTTCACCGAGAGCACTAATAAAAATGATAGGGATGTCCGAAGTTTCTGGGTTGCTCTTTAATGCTTTACAGACTTCAAACCCATCCATGTCTGGCATTGTAATGTCTAATAAAATCAGATCTGGCTTGTCTGCAGCAATACCCATCATTGCCGTTTTTCCGCTAATAGCCCCCCGAATCTCATAGCCTTCTTGGCTCAATGTATGTGAGAGTAGCCGGACATTGTTGGGAAGATCGTCTACGATTAAAATATTCTCTCTCATTGGATTGGTGGAAGAAGATTCTGATTCGTGGAGTCAATAATTTGGCTGTCCCAAGAAATCTTTCCTCAGAAAATAGGAAATCTAAGGATTTTCCTAGGCTATTGTAGCTTGTTTCTAATCTTTTCTAAATGATAGATCTTTATGGTATTTGGCCTAATAAATTTGTTCCGATGTCCTAGAAGAATTATGTAACCAGATCGGGTAGTTCGTTGCCTCCTGTTGGGTAAGAGGTTCTGTACCAACATAGATGTATTCAAACTATCGTGCTCCTGACATACTTTCCATATAGAAAGCTTCAAGGCAAAAGCGTACGCGTTGTTTGAGGATTCAGGACTATGACACAGCTATGGACTGAGGCAGTCAATGTGGTGGGTGAGATTGAAAGGCAAGATGTGTCAGATTTACTGAATCATGTTGCTGTTTTGCATCAAGCAAGCAATGCTTTTCTGGCAAAACTAGAGCATGCAAGTCAGAATTGCTTGGCTCCCTCGAATGCAATGATGGAGCTATCCCATAAAGTCAGAGATTCTTTGAGTGTCATTCTTTGCTCAGCATGGATGTTAGAAATGCATGGTGATAATCTTGACGCTTCTCAGCTATCAAGGCACTGTTCGATGATTCGCGAGAGAATCCTACGTCTCTTGAATGAGTTTGAAGTTGCTGTGCAATGGCAAGAGCTTGATTTGAACTTGCAATTACTGCCCGTCAATTTTGAGAACTTTGTCTCACGGCGTAAGTAATATGTGAGCTATGGGATGTCTCTGACTAAGCTTGCTTGTTGAAGTAGCTTTTGTTTCGTCTCTCGCCCTTCAAGCTGTCTACTCAAAGTTATCTTAGATGAACTCTGAGTCCTCTGAGGCAGAAAAAAAGGAACGTCATCCTTCGCTTGATCAGACGATCTTAGAAGGCTTGACGCATTGGCCGCAGCCATGGGCAACTCAATTCAAAGATGCACTATAGTCTCTGAATAGTCAGGGAGTTTTACAGAGTATTGTCGAGATTCCGTCAGAGCAGCAGGCATCTGACAGATGCCCTGATTTGGTTGGCGTAGCAGTATCGCTACGACGTGACCTTGAAACTATTGGAGCCTCAGGAGTAAGCCTTTGGGGAATTATTGGTCAGTCTTGCTATCACTATTGACCTTATATGTGAGCCTGTTTGAAGGCCATCCCCTACATCTTGAAGCCAAGCTTGTTTGCTAATTGTCTTCGAGAGATGCTGAGATCGAAGGAAGGGAAAACGAGAAGGCTGTGCCTTGTTGCGGTGCTCCGCTGACTTCAATATTCCCTCCATGGGCCTCAATAATGCTGCGACAAATATAGAGGCCTAGCCCCAGTCCCTGTAGGGCATGGCGGACTTGACCTCTCTGGTAAATCATGAAAATTTCGGCCTGTTGCTGCTGGGAAAGCCCAACGCCAGTATCGGCAATGCAGCAATGGATGTAAGTTGTCTGAGCATCTATTTTCTCTGGTTGGGCAGAGATATTGAGTTGAATGCCAGGGGGATTGTACTTTAAGGCATTCTCGATCAGATTCTCGAAAACGCGCCAGAGTTGGGCGTAATCTCCGTCAACCGGCGGGAGGTTCTGCTGGACATTGAGGGTGACCGTGACTCGTTTCTTGTTGAGCTCAGTTTGCCATTCGGTGATTATGGCTTGGAGCAGGGTTTTGAGCTGGAAGGGGTGGCGTTTGAGCGAAACTCCCCAAATGTCAATGCTGTTGGCTTCCAGCAGGCGGTCGATCATCTTGCGTTGGCGATCGCAGCCTTGGGCCATGCGTTCCAGGATGGAGCGAGGGATGGCTACAGTGTCCGAGGTATTTGAGCTAGCGGATGGGACGCCCATTACAGGTTGCAGTAAGCTTTGTAACAGTTGACTCATACCCGTTACGGGATTACGCAGGTCGTGGGTCAGGGCATGAATGTAAATCCGTAGGGCTTCTTCGGCGTGCTGGCGTTCGGCCACTTCTTGTTGAAGCTGTTGGTTGTTTTTCTCCAGCTGTTGCGTGCGATCGCGCACTTGATTCTCCAGCGTTTGATTGAGGCTCGCGAGCTGATAGTTGAGTTGAGCCAATTCTTCTTGGTTGCCCTCTAGGGCCAAAATGTCGTTATAAGTGCGGAGGCTAGAAACCAGCGTGGTAAAGAGTTGCTGTTGGGTTAGCTGGAGCTTGGTTTTGTAGTCGTTGATGTCGTAGTCGAGGATGAGGGACTCCTCGGGGGCCTGACCGGGTTGCCCGGTGATTAAGACAATGCGGATGGCTCGATGTTTGTCTTGGGATCGAATTTTCTGCACAACCCTGAGTCCCGCATCTTGGGTCTCCATAATCACATCGAGGAGAATGATTGCGGTGTCTGGATTGGCAGAGAGCAGTTCTAATGCTTCTGGACCCGAGTAGGCTGAAATGAATTCTAAGGGACGATGTTGGAAGCTAAAGTTTTGCAGAGCGACTCCAATAGCTTGATGAATGGCAGCATCATCATCGACCAGTAGAACTTTCCAGGGGGATAGGAGTCCAGCATGACTTGTCTGCTCTTCTTCCTCCGCAAAGATAAGCCGATCCAGGTCAAATGAACGATAGGCCTCATTTTGTTCCATTCGACCTCTTGTTGCTGGGTCTATTAGGATGTTGTGTATTCCGGAGTGCTGTGACCCCTTGATTTTACTACGGGCTCTCAAAGAAGGTGATGAGCTCTTCCTAGGGCTGCTGGGCTTTGAGCATTGATTGTCCGCGACGGCCAAGTTGTGATGTGGGTCAGGGTCTTGTTGACCTGAGCAGTGGCATTCACGACTTGCTGATTAAGGGATTGTCGGGGGAGCGGTTAAGACTGCTCGAATAACCAGCGCTGAGAAATTAATTTTAGGGGGTGAGACCCCTGCCAATATCCTTCGAAAGTATCTTGAAACCACCATAATCTTGCCCTCTGTCCTGGGCAGACTAAAGGCAGGAACGATTGATACGACAGGAATTGAGGCGATTGAGAGCAATCTTGATCGCCTTTTCTTTTTGATGTTTTTTAAATGCCTCTAACGAAAATCTGGATTTGGATTTTGCTGTGAAAAAGGGTTGTCTTGCAAGCTTTATAAATCACGATATCCTGTCCAAGCCAAGCTTCTGCCCAAGCCCTTACCCAAACTGCCTCTGGCTCTATCGTGCGTACAGATATGACTTGGAAGAGTAATTAAATTAACTCGTTAATCCTGATCCAGCTCTCTCGCTGAGGAGAAGTAAACCAGGCACATTAATCTTCCTCTCTTTTATGAGCGATCTGTCACTGCTAGCTGCTATCCTCGCCCAAGCCTCAGCGGCAGATCAAGCCAACCCCAATCAGCCAGAGCTTCCCGTCATCTCCGGCCTCAGTAGCCAGGCTAAGTATCAGGCCGTTCAACCCATTGCCCTGGAGTTGCATCAGGCCAGCATAGAGACCTATCAGGCCGAATTCAGTCGAACGGCGACCACTGCACCTGTCAAATTGGCATTACCCATTCAAGTTATCCCGGCTCCAAAATCTGCTGAGATGATTCGCGAGCTTCAGACGCCTGCCACAACGGCCCCCCAGGGGATAAATCTTGCGGAAGCTATCCCTAATATTCTTCCTGAGCCAGTCAAGCTCAGCCTGCGACCCATCTTGACTCGTCGAGGAGGCAGCATCTCGGCTTTGCCCCCTAGCGTTCGCCCCATTGCCCTGAAGCTGCACCAGGCCAGCATCGAAACCTATGCCACGACCCTGGCCCTAGCCCCCCAGGTTGGCCAACCCGTGATTGCCCAAGTCCCTTCGAGTCAAGCGACGGTCAAGGCCAAAACCTCCGTTGTGGAAACTGTCGTCCAGCCTTCGGTTCTCCGTGCGCCCGTTTCCGGTCAGACTGCTGCGGCCAAGCCCCAGGCTAAATCACAAAATATCTCCCTGACGGCGACTGCCACGCTTAGCCCGGCGGCTTTGGCCCTGGGAATGGCCCAGGCTGCGGGGGCTGCCCAGGGGGTCACGGATGCCGGAGTTGAAGCATCATCTCTCCAAGGGGCGAATCAGGGAGCGAATCCAGGGGCAAATTCCAAGGCCCAGGCTACTTCCTTGTTAGCATCGGCTCCTATCGACCCAGCACCTGTAGCTCCTTCAGAACCTAAGAAGTTGAGTGCGGCCCAGGCTGCGATCGCCCTCGACCAAAAAGTCCGAGCTGAGCTAGCCCAAGAAGAAGCCGCTGTCTCCCAGGCCCAAGCCACTAGCGCCAAGAACTCTCCGCTCTGGGCTAGCCCCAGCACTTACTCTCATTCGGGCAATGTCATTCAACTTGCGCCCGAGACCGTTGCTAGGGCCCAAGCTGCGCCAGGGACTGTGACGGCTTCACCCCAACCCACCATTGCGATTGCGCAGCAACCTTCATCTGGTGCGCCCAGTACCAAGCAGGCCATTGCCGTTGCCCCCAGCGCTCGCCGTGCTGCCACTCAGCCTAGCCTGTCTCCTTTTCAGCTTCCCCCGTCTGATCGCAATGTTGGAGCTAATCTTGGACCTCGCTCCGGCCCCCAGCTTTATCAGCAACGCCTCGCTGCTCTCAAGCAAGGTCGCCTTTATAGTCGCCTTCCCATGGACAGCTTCAAATCCATTTGGCAAGGCGTGCGCCACAAACCTAGCTACGGCCAATGGAAACGCTTGCTCGCAGCTGAGGCCCGAGCTGTGGGCGGTGGTCAAGGCAACAATCGTCTCAGTGTTGTCCTGGGTGACTCTCTCAGCCTTTGGTTGCCCATGCAGCAACTGCCCAGCTCCCAGCTTTGGCTCAACCAAGGCATTTCCGGCGACACCACGGCGGGCATTCTGAAGCGCTTGGACCCACTGAAAGAGACGAGCCCCAGCAATATTTATGTGATGGCAGGGGTCAACGATTTGAAAAACGGAGCCACCGACGATCAGGTCGCCCAAAATCTCCAGCAGATCATGCGTCGTCTGCGCCAGCAGCATCCCCAGGCCCAGATTCATGTCCAGTCGATTTTACCTGCCTCGATTGGTTTGCCTCCCGGTCGGATTCGTAACCTCAATGAGCGCCTCGCCCGTGTTGCCCAGACGGAGCAGGTGGCCTTCCTCGATATCTATCCCCAATTTGCCGCGCCCAATGGCCAAATGATTGCCCAGCTCACCACCGATGGCATTCACCTCAGTCCCCAGGGCTATGCGCTGTGGCAGTCGATTTTGCACCGCATGGCGGAGCCTTGGGCCTTTGCGAATCGGGGTGGGAAATGGGGACGTAGCTAATAGCCTGCATCCGGAATTGCTGTCCTCTTACCCTTCTGATCTCATATCAAATCCTAATAGTTATCCCCCTAAACTCTCTGCGGGCGAACAGCGGTTCGCCCCTACAGATAAACTGACGGGAATCGGGGGGCACCGAACCGGATTTGGTGTCACAGGGCTGTGCGCCCCTGTTGCATAGACCAATGCCGGGAATCCTTGTAACCACAGCATTTCCGTGACCCATACTCCTTTCATCCTGCCGTCGCTGCTGCTGCGCGTCTAGCCAAAACAATTGCTGAGGTATTGCGTGGCATGCTCATCGCTCAAGGGGTGAGAGAACAAATATCCCTGAACCATCTCGCAGGACAGCGATCGCAAATACTCCGCTTGTTCCTCGGTTTCCACTCCCTCCGCCACCACATCCATTTTGAGTGTGCGAGCCAGGGCGGTAATGGTGCGAACAATCTCAAAACTGCTATCCCCCGGAGCCATGACGCTAATGAAAGAGCGATCAATCTTCAGCGTATTAATTGGGAACCGGTGGAGGTAACTCAGCGAAGAATAGCCCGTCCCAAAGTCATCCAAACTCAACCGAAATCCCTGGGCCTGAAGTTGCTCAAACAACGAGAGAGTCAATTCACTATTCTCCATCAGGAGACTCTCGGTGATTTCCAGCTTGAGATGTTTGGGCTGGAGTCTCGACCGTTCCACTGCCAGGGTGAGTCGCTCAATGAATCCTCGGCTTTGAATTTGTCGTTCTGATAAATTGACGCTCACGCTGAGGTCCTGCATCTGGGGAAATTGTGCAATCCACAGGCTCATTTGGCGGCAGGCTTCCTCTATGATGTAGTCGCCGAGGGGAATAATCAGCCCAGTCTCTTCGGCTAAGGGAATAAAATCTCCGGGCGAAACAAAGCCCCGTTCTGGATGCTGCCAGCGGACTAAAGCTTCAAACCCTTTCAGCGTCTTGGATGTCAAATCCAAAATGGGTTGATAATAAAGACAGAATTCAAGCTTTTCAATGGCAGCCCGAAGTTGATTTTCGAAGGTAATCTTCTCCATGGCTTTCTCATACATCTCTTCACTAAAGAGCTGATGGCAAGCCTTTCCCAGACTTTTGGCCTGATACATTGCCAAATCTGCGTCCCGTAGCAGTTCATCTGCCGCATTGTATTTAGCTTCATCTTGAACAATACCAATGCTGGCAGAGACAGTGACCGATTTTTCTGCTAAGGCAATGGGGTGGGTGAGTTCGCTTTGGATGCGATCGCTCACCGTCACGATTTCCTCAATCTCACAAACGTTGTGTAGCAAGATCGTGAACTCATCGCCTCCTAACCGAGCAATCAGGTCCGTAGGGCGGACGGAGCGCTTGAGGATTTTGCTCACTTGGATTAGTAATTGATCTCCACAAAGATGACCTAGGCTATCGTTAATGACTTTGAAACGATCTAAATCAATGAACAGAATCGCAAATTTATCTTGCCTGCGCTGCCGAGGTTGTTCCAGCAACTTGTTGAGGCAAGCAATGAAGTAGGCACGATTCGCTAGATGGGTTAGACTGTCATGCTCGGCAGCATATTTGAGTTCAGATTCTGCCTGCTTACGCCCCGTCACATCATGGATAATGCCATCGACTCGCAGGCGTTTCTCCAAGCCATGACTCCGGATTTGCGCTTGACATTGCAGCCAGCGAATATCTCCGTCAGGGCGAATAATACGATACTCACAATCTAGAAACTCGGGAGGCTGATTGCCTTCCAGCAACGTAGCCACCTGGACTCGATCCTCGGGGTGAATCATTTGCAACCACTGCTGGGCATCTTCCAGGAAGCAACTTGCGGGAACACCGTAGAGGAATTCCATCACCGGGTTGAAATAGAGGAATTCTAGTGGATGTAACCGGGCTGACCAAACCACATCTTTTAGAGAATTCAAGATGCTGTGCAACCTTGCTTCACTGGCTGCTAGTTGTTGATTGGCATGGCGAAGGTTCATCTGGGCGCGCACTCTCGCCAGAACTTCTCGCTCCTGGAAAGGCTTGGTGATGTAATCCACTGCTCCCAACTCCAATCCATGGACCTTGCTATCGATATCGTCCAGGGCAGTCATGAAAATAATGGGAATATCTTTCAGGACTTCCCGGGCCTTGAGGCGTCTGCAGGTTTCAAATCCATCAATGCCCGGCATCATGATATCTAGCAAGATTAGATCCGGGGGAGCTAGCTGAACCTGCTTCAAGGCACGCTCGCCGCTGGTGGCGATCGCTGTTTCAAATCCCGCATCGATCAAGGCTTGGGAAATCACATCCAAATTTGCTGGCGTGTCATCCACAATGAGGATCAAGCCAGGTTCTTCCGTTACAGCTACTGGTGTAGCAATAGTGGTTGGTACAGCAGCTGCCATGGCCGCGCTCGATTGTAGTCCTGCTTCCGGCGATTGCTGGGAAGATGAACCGTCGAAGGTCGGAAGCTCGTTGGAAGAAGAAGCGGTCATGGCAAATGGGTGGAAATGGGAGGAGAAGAAAAGATTAAATTCAGAAGAACCAAGCAGCATCTTGTGGCAATCTGCCCAGACATTAGCTGCTGGTCAAATGCCCAATAAGTAGAGATTCCAGACGATCTAGATCAAACTGCTTTGCTAGACTACGAATTTCGTCAAAAAACGAGCTATGTTGCGGTTCTTTCGCCTCTTGCTGGTCAAGATATTGATAAATCTTCTGGAGGCGTCCCTGGGAGAGCAACTCGAAGACATGATTTAAGATCTCCGGCGGCGGAATAGAGAACACCGGCTCTTGTTCAAGGGCAGGAGGCGAAGCTCCATCGACCTGCTCTAGCTCTAACTGCCAGCGCAGACTTAGATGTTGACGCAACATGCCTAGCAATAAGTCCAAATTTACAGGCTTAGGCAAGAACTCATTCGCCCCCAGCGCCAAGCAACGAGCCTGTTCCTTAGGACCCACCGAGGCAGAGGAGATAATGACCGGCAACTTGGCAAAGCGGATATCCTCTCGCAACTTTAGGAGCAAACCATGACCATCTAAGCGAGGCATGATGAGATCGATAATGGCTAGGTCAGGCGGGTCTCGGTTGATCGCCTCCAGGGCAGCAATACCATCACAGGCTGTACTGATGGTGAAACCTAGAGGCTCTAGACAGGCTTGGAGCAATTCGCAGTTTTTGACATTGTCATCTACTACCAGCACATGACGGCGATCGCCCTTATAGGCCACTACTCGCCCACTATCCACAGGCGCTTCTGCTTCTCCATTAACCAGGGGTAAGGAGACCGCAAAGAAGAATTCACTGCCCTCACCGGGTTGGCTGACCACTTGAATCTCGCCTCCCATCAACTGAACAATCTGCTGGCTAATCGCCAGACCGAGCCCTGTGCCCTGGGCATGTTGTCGCTCATCTCCTACCTGTTCAAACGCTTGAAATAGCTTGCCAAGATCATGTTCAGCAATGCCCACTCCCGAATCCCAAACCGAGAAGTCGATGTGACAGCAGGCCTGCTCTACATCATTGGGATGCTGCCTCAGGCCAGGGACCGTGAGCGAGGTACATTCCACACGAAACTCAATGCAGCCTTCATGGGTAAACTTAACGGCATTACTCAATAAGTTCAGCAAGACTTGACGCAGGCACTTTTCATCCACGAACACCTGTTGGGGTAAAGTCTCATCGAGCCGAGCTTGGAAGATAACGTCTTTCTCTTCAGCCTGGAGACGACAGATTTCAATGACGCCCTGCAACAGCGGGATTAGATCGGTGGCTGTGGGTTTGAGCGTGAGCTTACCCGCCTCGATTTTGGCCAAGTCCAAGACTTCATTGATGAGGGTTAATAGGTGCTCGCCCGATTCCTGAATCACCCTCACTCCGTGCTGCTCCTTGGTTGTCAAGGTTTCCGAACGATTGAGAATCTGGGCATAGCCCAAAATGCCGTTGAGAGGCGTTCGCAACTCATGGCTCATACTGGCCAGAAATTCACTTTTTGCGAGGCTTGCTGCGTCAGCAACTTCCTTCGCCTCTCGCAGTTCTCCATTGAGCTGTTGTAGGGAGGCCTCGGCTTGCTTGCGCGGCGTAATGTCCTGGAAGGTGGCTAAGATCCCCATGACATTGCCATCCATATTGTGAATGGGCACTTTACTCGTTTCGAGCCAGGCCTGATTACCATCCGCCTGGGATAAAGACTCTTCGACCCGCAGCGCTGGAGCGTTACGATCCATCACTTCACGATCGCCTTGGCGAATTTTCTCCGCCACCTCCTGCCCCCAAGGCAAGTCATAGTCAGTTTTTCCCACGATGTCATCCAGTTGGGAGCAACCTGTGGTGTACAGAGCCTCACGATTACAGCCTAAGTAAACCGAATCTCGGTCTTTCCAAAAAATCGCCAGGGGAATCGTATCCATAATCAGCTGAAGAAACTGCTGAGATTCCTGAAGTTCTCGGGTGCGACTGGCCACGCGCAGTTCCAGTTCTTCATTCAATCGCTGCAAGGTTGCCTCAGCTTCCTTGAGGGAGGTGATGTCTTGGAACGTCCCTAAAATGCCAATGACTTGGTGGTTAGAATCATAGAGAGGCGCCTTATTGGTTTCTAGCCAGGTTTCTTGACCTGTGACCGTGAGCAGAGGCTCGACAATACCGAGTTCTGCCTGTCCCGAATTCATAATGCGTTGGTCACAAGAGACAAAAAAGTCACTCTCCTCCTTTTTCCAGGGCAGGTCATAGTCAGTCTTTCCCAC